>NZ_BAAAUT010000002.1:0-229368 GCF_039534085.1 Planomonospora alba | reverse complement strand
GCGAGGGCCGCCGCGAGCGGGGCGAGCGCGGCGAGGGCGGCGCCGAGCAGCGGGCCGCCGAGGCCGGACAGGGCCGCGCCGAACAGCAGGGTCGCGGCCAGCAGGGCCGCGCCGAGCAGCAGCACGGCGCCGAGCAGGACGACGAGCGCCGCGGCCGGCGCGGCCGCTTCCGGGAGCGCAACCGCCGCGGGCGCGACCGCTTCGAGGGCGGCGAGCCCGTGGTCGGCGAGGACGACGTCCTGATCCCCATCGCCGGCATCCTGGACATCCTCGACAACTACGCGTTCGTGCGCACCAGCGGCTACCTGCCCGGCGCCAACGACGTCTACGTCTCCCTGGCCCAGATCCGCCGCAACGGCCTGCGCAAGGGCGACGTCGTCACCGGCGCGGTCCGCCAGCCGCGCGAGGGCGAGCGGCGCGAGAAGTTCAACGCGCTCGTCCGCCTCGACACGGTCAACGGCATGGACCCGGAGCAGGCCCGCCAGCGGCCCGACTTCAACAAGCTCACGCCGCTGTACCCGCAGGAGCGCCTGCGCCTGGAGAGCGAGCCGAACGTCCTGACGACCCGGATCATCGACCTGGTCTCCCCGATCGGCAAGGGCCAGCGCGGCCTCATCGTCTCCCCGCCCAAGGCCGGAAAGACGATGGTGCTCCAGGCGATCGCCAACGCGATCACCCGGAACAACCCCGAGTGCCACCTGATGGTCGTCCTCGTCGACGAGCGTCCGGAGGAGGTCACCGACATGCAGCGGTCGGTGAAGGGCGAGGTCATCCACTCGACCTTCGACCGCCCGGCCGAGGACCACACCACGGTCGCCGAGCTCGCCATCGAGCGCGCCAAGCGGCTGGTGGAGCTGGGCCACGACGTCGTCGTGCTGCTCGACTCGATCACCCGTCTGGGCCGGGCCTACAACCTCGCGGCCCCGGCCTCGGGAAGGATCCTGTCCGGCGGTGTCGACTCCACCGCGCTCTACCCGCCGAAGCGCTTCTTCGGCGCCGCCCGCAACATCGAGAACGGCGGCTCGCTGACGATCCTCGCCACGGCGCTGGTGGAGACCGGCTCGAAGATGGACGAGGTCATCTTCGAGGAGTTCAAGGGCACCGGCAACATGGAGCTCAAGCTCAACCGCTCCCTCGCCGACAAGCGGATCTTCCCCGCGGTGGACGTCGACGCGTCCGGCACCCGCAAGGAGGAGATCCTCATGTCGAAGGACGAGCTGAACATCGTCTGGAAGCTGCGGCGGGTGCTGCACGCCCTGGACATGCAGCAGGCTCTGGAGCTCCTCCTGGAGAAGATGAAGGAGACCAAGTCCAACGCGGAGTTCCTGCTCCAGGTGCAGAAGACGACCGTCAGCTCCGACCGCGACTGACGGCCCGCGGCGGCCGTACGGACGGTACGGCCGCGCGGAGGAGTCCCGCAGGACGCCCCGGACCCCGGCAGCGGGGGCCGGGGCGTCCCGCCGTCCCGGGCCCGTCCCGCGGGCGTCCCGTGGCCCCGTGGCCCCGTGGCCCCGGGACCCCCGCACGGCGCCCGCGTCCCCGTCCGGGGCCGCCGTCCCGCGCGCTCCCGTGCCGGGCGGCGGGAATGTCCGGTGGCCTGGGATGGTTGAAGGATCTGGCACACTGGTAGCCGAACCGCAGCGGTTCCGGTTCCCGCCTGCTCGCATCACAGTGTGGCCCGCCCGCGCCCGCGAGGCGGCCCCGGCGACCCGGCGACCGCGCCCTGGAGAGGACACAGCAATGAAGCCCGACATCCACCCGGAGTACGTCACCACTCAGGTGACCTGCACCTGCGGCAACTCCTTCACCACCCGCAGCACCGCCAAGAACGGCGCGATCCACGCCGACGTGTGCTCGGCCTGCCACCCGTTCTACACGGGCAAGCAGAAGATCCTGGACACCGGCGGCCGGGTCGCGCGCTTCGAGAAGCGCTTCGGCAAGAGGGCCGCGGGCAAGTAGCCCACCTCCCGCACGCCGGCTCGGAACCGCTCCCCGCCCTCGGGGAGCGCGCCCGGGTCGGCGTTCGTGGTGAAGAGGCAGGCTTCCAGGCTTCCGACGACGAGAAGGACGTACGGTGAACCTCGACGAGCTGCTCAGTGAGTACGCCGAGCTGGAACTCAAGCTCGCCGACCCCACCGTGCACGCCAACCCGACGCAGGCGCGCACGTTCGGCAGGCGCTATGCCGAGCTGACCCCGGTCATCGCCACCTACCGGGAGCTCGAGGGCGCCCGGAGCGACCTGGCCACCGCCAAGGAACTGGCGCCGGAGGACGAGTCCTTCGCCGAGGAGGCCAAGGAGCTCGAGGCGAGGATCCCCGAGCTGGAGGAGAAGCTCCGCCACCTGCTCATCCCGCGCGATCCCAACGATGACAAGGACATCATCATGGAGATCAAGGCGGGCGAGGGCGGCGAGGAGTCGGCGCTGTTCGCCGGCGACCTCCTGCGGATGTACCTCCGCTACGCCGAACGGGTCGGCTGGAAGACCGAGATCATCGACGCCACCCCCTCCGACCTGGGCGGCTACAAGGACGTCACGGTCGCGGTGAAGGCCAGGGGCGACGACGGCGTGTGGTCGAAGCTCAAGTTCGAGGGCGGCGTGCACCGCGTGCAGCGTGTGCCGGTCACCGAGTCGCAGGGCCGCATCCACACCAGCGCCGCGGGCGTCCTGGTCTACCCGGAGGCCGAGGAGGTCGACGTCCAGATCGACCCCAACGACCTGCGCATCGACGTCTACCGCTCCAGCGGCCCCGGCGGCCAGAGCGTCAACACCACCGACTCCGCGGTGCGCATCACCCACCTGCCGACCGGCGTGGTCGTCTCCTGCCAGAACGAGAAGAGCCAGCTCCAGAACAAGGAGTCGGCCCTGCGCATCCTGCGGGCGCGCCTGCAGGCCCTGGCGGAGGAGGAGGCCAACGCCGCGGCGATGGCCGAGCGCAAGTCCCAGATCCGCACGGTCGACCGCTCCGAGCGCATCCGCACCTACAACTTCCCGGAGAACCGCATCTCCGACCACCGCACCGGGTTCAAGGCCTACAACCTCGACCAGGTGCTGGACGGGGACCTGTCGGCCGTCATCCAGTCCCTGCTCGACGCCGAGATGGCGGAGAAGCTCGCCGCCCACGCCTAGAACCTGCCATGACCTTCCTCCTGGACGAGATCGCCCTCGCCACCGCCCGGCTCGCCGAGGCAGGTGTGCCGTCGCCGCGCACCGACGCCGAGGAGATCGCCGCCCACGTCCACGGGGTACGGCGCAGCGAGCTGCACACCGTGGCCGACGCGGACTTCGACGCGCTGTTCTGGGAGGGCGTCGCCCGGCGCGAGGCCCGCGAGCCGCTGCAGCACATCACCGGGCGCGCCTACTTCCGCTACCTGTCCCTGGAGGTCGGTCCGGGCGTCTTCGTGCCCCGCCCGGAGACCGAGGTGATGACCGGCTGGGCGATCGAGCGGCTGCACGAGATGGACGTCGCCGCGCCGGTCGTCGTGGACCTCGGCACGGGGTCCGGCGCGATCGCGCTCTCCATCGCGCAGGAGGTCGCGCTGGCCACGGTGCACGCGGTCGAGGTCGACCCGGACGCCTACCGGTGGGCCAAGCGCAACATCCTGGAGCAGGGCCAGGGCCGCGTCCACCTGCACCCGGAGGACCTGGCCGACGCCCTTCCCGAGCTGGACGGGCAGGTGGACCTGGTGGTCTCCAACCCGCCCTACATCCCGCCGGGCGCGATCCCCCGCGACCCCGAGGTGCGCGACTACGACCCGTACCGCGCGCTGTACGGCTCCGGCGACGACGGCCTCGACGAGGTCAGGGCGGTGGAGCGGACCGCGCGCCGGCTGCTGCGGCCCGGCGGGTTCGTCGCGGTGGAGCACGCCGACGAGCAGGGCACCCCGGTCTTCCTGATCTTCTCCGAGGAGAACGGCTGGCGCGACGTGCGCAACCGCCAGGACCTCACCCGAAGGGACCGCTTCGTCACCGCTCGTTTCGGTCAGGAATAGGATGGACCGCCGTGAGCAGACGCTATGACTGCACCGACGCCGAGCAGCGGGCCGCGGGCCTGACCGACGCGGCGTCGGCCGTACGGCGGGGCGAGCTGGTGGTGATCCCCACGGACACCGTCTACGGCATCGGCGCCGACGCCTTCACCCCGTCCGCGGTGAGCCTGCTGCTGGAGGCCAAGGGGCGCGGCCGCGAGATGCCGGTGCCCGTCCTCGTCGGGACCGTGCGGGCGGCGAACGCGCTGGTGGAGAACCTCGGGCCGTACGGCCAGGACCTCGTGGACTCCTTCTGGCCGGGTCCGCTCACCCTGATCTGCCGGGTGAACCGGTCCCTGTCGTGGGATCTGGGCGAGACCAAGGGCACCGTCGCGCTGCGCATGCCGCTGCACGCGGTCACCCTCGACCTGCTCAAGGACACCGGCCCGATGGCGGTCTCCAGCGCCAACCGCTCCGGGTCGCCGGCCGCGACCACGGCGGAGGAGGCCGAGAAGCAGCTGGGCGAGGCGGTCTCGGTCTACCTCGACGGCGGGCCCTGCGCGGACGCGGTGCCGTCCACGATCCTCGACCTGACCACGGCCGTGCCCCGGCTGCTGCGCCGCGGGGCCGTGCCGGTGGAGAAGCTGCGCGAGGTGATCGGCTACGTGGCGACCGACGCCGACCCGGAAACCGGCACCGGGTCCTGAGCGCCGGATCCCTGCGAGGGCGGGGCGCCGGCCGGCGGGGGCGTCCGGCAGGTCCGGCCGCCGCGCCCGGGCGGCGTGATCACCGCACCGTGTCCACGGCGTTGCCGCTGTCGTGCTCCTTGACGTAGTCGTCGACGCGGTCGTCCTGGACCGCCGCGCTGAGGGCGCGGACCTCCGGCAGGTCCAGCAGCACGACGCTCTGGCCGCTCCTGGTGCCGGTGCGCTCCACCGGCATCGTGACGTAGTCGAGGGAGTCGACGCCGGCCAGGTCGATCATCCGTGACCTGAGCATCCCCGTGGTGACCTTCGCGTCCACGCTGAACGACCTGGTCAGGGCGCGGAGCAGGTTGTTGACCTTGACGGGGTTGGTCAGCGTCTCGGCGCTGAGGACCTTGTCGGCGACGGAGTTCAGCAGCGCCTGCTGGCGCTTGATCCGGTCGAGGTCCCCGCCGGGGAGGCCGGCCCGCTGCCGGACGAAGAGCAGCGCCTGCTCGCCGTCGAGATGCCTGCGGCCGGCCTGCCAGGTGACCTTGCGGTAGGGGTCGTGGACCGTCTCGGCGATGTCGACGTCGACCCCGCCGATCGCGTCGACGGCGGAGGCGAAGCCCTGGAAGTCGATCGCGGCGTAGTGGTCGATCCGGACGCCGGTGAGCTTCTCGACCGTCCTGATCAGCAGGGCGGGACCGCCCCAGGAGAAGGCGGCGTTGATCTTCGCCTTGCCCTTTCCCGGGACGGTGACCCAGGAGTCCCGGGGGATGGAGATCACGCAGACGCGGTTGCGGCCCTCGGAGAGGTGGATCAGCATGATCGTGTCGGTGCGCTGCTGCCCCGGCCGCCAGAGCTCCCCCTGCGCGTCCTCGCCGGTCGTCGCCTCCTCGGAGCGGCTGTCGGTCCCGACGAGCAGCCAGTTCTCCCCGACGCCGGGCTCCGGCGGGGGCCGGTCGTCCTCGGTGGCGGGCAGCGCGTCGGGGAGGCGGACGATGTCGCCGTCCAGGCTGGTCTGGAACATGTAGAGCGCTCCGGCGCCGCAGGCGCCCACCAGGATCCCGACGGCGGCGGTTATCAGCAGCAGTCGGAGCGCGCGACGCATCGAGCTGACCCCCATCGAGTCCGGTATATGAGCAGATTGCCGGGCAATCTGCAGACACCTTACGGCGTACGGGTCCCGCCCGGCACCACCGGTGGACCGGGCGCGGAGGCGGTGGCCCGTGATCGATACCGGCTGGTTATCACCGTGACGCCGGAGCCTCTCCCCGGTACGGTGAATGCGGCCGCCAACTCCCCGGGAGACGCCCATGGGCAAGTTCGACGGAATGGACCCAGAGCTGGTCCGAGGCCTGCTGGCCGAGGTGAAGCAGGCCGCCGAGCAGATGCGGACGGCCGAGGGACGGGTCACCCGGCTGATGAGCGCGGCCGGCCTGTCCTCCCAGTCCGCCCACCGCCCCGTCCGGATCGCCGACGAGTGCGACACCATGGTCAAGGACGTCTCCGCCCGGGTGGCCCTGCTGGAGAAGAGGATCGAGCGCGACGCGACGCCCGCTCCGGGTGCGAAGCCCGCCGGGCCGCAGGAGGGGACGTCCGCGAAGGACGCGCCCGGAGCCGGGACGCCGAAGGGCGAGGAGGCGCCGAAGGGCGAGGAGAAGGCGGACGACCGCAGGAACGGGACGTCCGCGGGGGAGGACCGGAAGGCGGACGCCCCCGAAAAGGACGACCGGAAGGAGCCGGACGCCCCGGGGAAGGACGACCGGAAGGAGCCGGACGCCCCCGGAAGGGACGCTCCGAAGGAGGCGGACGACCGCAAGCCGGACGCCCCCGGGAAGGAGGCGTCGAAGGACCCCGAGGACCGGGAGGTCCGGACGCCTCGGCCCGAGACCCCGCAGGGCACGGGGGACCGTGCACCGGACGGTTCCGGGAAGGACGCAGGGGACCGTGAGGCGGGGACGCCCCGGGCCGAGGACCTGAAGCCCGCCGTACCCGAGAACGGCGGCCCGCGGGACGGCGAGCGCTCCGGGGCGGACCCGTCCCCGGCCCCCCGGGACGGCGCGGGGCGCGACGCCACCGGACGGGAGGACGGCGCCGGCGGGGTCCGGACCGAGGGCCCCACGCGCGACGCACCGGGAACGGCACAGGACACGGGCCGGGACACGGCACAGGACACGGGCCGGGACACGGCACAGGACACGGGCCGGGACACGGGGTCCGAGCGCAAGCCGGAGGCGGACTCCAAGGGCGACGACCGGTCCCCGCGGGGCGGCGACGCCGCGCCGGACGGGAACCGGGCCCCGGAGGCGGTGCCGGACACGCGGGGGAAGGACCACCCCGACGACATCGACCGGGACGGCGGGATCGAACCGCGGGTCGTCGAGGTGGACGGGGTGAAGGTGCTGCAGATCCCGCTCGACCCGCCGTCCGCCGAGCGGATCGAGGCGCTGCTGGAGGACATCGGGGAGATCCCGCCGGTGGACATGCCGGCCGTCGACGGGGTCTCCCACGGCGCCGACACGCGCCCCGGCCAGGTCGAGCCCAACGAGCCGCTGCCGTCGGCCCGGCCCGACGGGCCTCTCCTCGACACCGCCGAGCCCGCCGACGACCAGACCGTCCAGCCGCCGGGCACGGGCGGCGACCCGGAGGGGAGGTCCACCGGGGCGCCGGACGCCTCCAGCGGGTCGCGCGGCCAGGATCCGCCGGGCGGCCCCGACGAGCGGAGCCGGTCCGGCGGGACGGACGGCTCCGGCACGGCGGGCAACCCCGACAGGACGGAGGGATCCGGCGGGACGTCGGACGCTCCGGCCGGGGGATCCGCGCCGCGCTGGACGAGCGAGGGTGACGTGATCTCGGTCCGGGTCGAGCTGCCCGACCTGGAGGCGATCAGGACGCTCGCCGAGAACGCGCGTGCCGTCGAGCCGCTGGAGATGCCCGGCGTGCAGGTCCCCGAAGGGGAGACGTGGGGCGAGGGCGCCTGGGCGCCCATGGACGTCGGGCCCGACGGTCCCGCCGGAGAGCTGGACCCCGCGGACCCGCGCCGGCCCGTCCCCCCGCCGGGCGGGAAGCAGGCGTGACCAGGCGGACAGTCCCCGTGGAGACCCGGTCGTAAGGAGGCGCCGAATGTACGCAGACCCGCCCGCCCCCGTGCCGCTCCAGCCGGGGGAGACCCCGCCGACGGCGGGCGGCCCCGGCGTGCCCACCCCGGACACCGCCACGGCCTGGGAGTTCAACCCCGACTACCAGCGGCTCGTGGTGCTGTGGAACGAGGTGATGCCCCAGCTGGAGGCGCTGACCTCCGCGCTCGACAAGGCGTACCAGATGAGCAGGAGCCGCGACGTCTGGGACGCCCCCGTCGGGGAGCGCTACGTGAAGGACCTGGCGGAGTGGCGGGCCCGCCTCCGCCAGTACCGCCAGGCGATCCTCACCTCGATCAGCGACCAGGCCGCCGACACACCCCGCTGGGTGCCGGTCAGCGCCGGGGCCCCGCATGCCTTCTCCTGACACTCCACCCTCCTGACGTGGGGGAACGAGGACCGTCCGCTTACAGTGGAGTGAGCCGCCGCCTTTCCGGCCGGGCCCCGCCCCGCGGGCACGCTTCACGGCGGTCACGTCCGGGAAGGGGACGGGGAGCACGGCGACCGGGCGGCGGCGCGCAGCGCCGCGGCCGGCAGGGGGAGCCGCCGGTCGCCGGCACCCGAGCCGCTGAACGGAGTGAGGCGATGAGCTCTGAGCCCTACTACGGTCCCGACTACGGTCTCCTGCTCCGGCAGGATCCGGAGATGGCCGAGGTCCTCCTCGCCGAGCTGGAGCGGCTGCGCGGCGGCCTCCAGCTCATCGCGAGCGAGAACTTCGCCTCGCCCGCCGTGCTGGCCGCGCTCGGCTCCGTCCTCACGGACAAGTACGCCGAGGGCTATCCAGGCAGGCGCTACTACAGCGGCTGCGAGGTCGTCGACCGGGCCGAGCGGCTCGCCATCGACCGGGCCAGGCGGCTGTTCGGCGCCGAGCACGTCAACGTGCAGCCGCACTCGGGCACCTCGGCCAACCTCGCGGCCTACGCGGCGCTGCTCCGGCCGGGAGACGTCGTGCTGGCGATGGCGCTGCCGCACGGCGGGCACCTGACGCACGGCTCGCGGGTCAACTTCTCCGGCCGGTGGTTCGACGTCGTGGCGTACGGCGTGCGCCGGGACACCGAGACGATCGACTACGACGAGGTCAGGGATCTGGCGCTCCGGCACCGGCCGAAGATGATCATCTGCGGCGCCACCTCCTACCCGCGGACGATCGACTTCGCGGCCTTCCGCGGCATCGCGGACGAGGTGGGCGCCTGGCTGCTCGCCGACGTCGCGCACACCGTCGGGCTGATGGCGGGAGGGGCCGTGCCGTCGGCCGTGCCGTACGCCGACGTGGTCACCTTCACCACGCACAAGGCGCTGCGCGGCCCGCGCGGCGGAGGGATCATGTGCACCGAGGAGCTGGCCGCCCGGATCGACCGGGCGGTGTTCCCGTTCACGCAGGGCGGCCCGCTCATGAACGCGGTCGCGGCCAAGGCGGTGGCGTTCGGGGAGGCGCTCCGGCCGGAGTTCGCCGACTACACGCGGCGGGTCGTGGAGAACGCGCGGGTGCTGGCGGACGCGCTGGCGGCCGAGGGCATGCGGCCGGTCTCCGGCGGCACGGACAACCACCTGGCCCTGGTGGACCTGCGGGGCATCGCCCCCTCGGGCGCGGTGGCCGAGCAGCGGTGCGCGGACGCCGGCATCACGCTGAACCGCAACGCCATCCCCTACGACCCCGAGCCGCCCACCGTGACCTCCGGGGTCCGGGTCGGGACGCCCTGCGTGACCACGCAGGGCATGGGGACGGAGGAGATGAAGGAGATCGCCTCGCTGGTGGCCCGGACGGTCCGCGCCCCCGACGCGGTGGGAGAGGTCAGGGAGCGGGTGCGGGAGCTGGCGACCGCGTATCCGGCATATCCCAGCTAATTATGAGTCGTTCTGTGCCGTTTTCCGGTCACAATCAGCCGGGCGATCCGGGACACTAGGTCCGTGCGCGAATATCTCCTGATGGCGTTGGTGGCGGCCGCGGTCACCTACCTGCTGGTCCCGCTGGTGCGCGTGTTCGCCATCCGTATCGGTGCGATGCCCGAGGTCCGCGACCGGGACGTGCACACCATCCCGACGCCCCGGCTCGGCGGCCTGGCCATGTACGGCGGGCTGGTGGCGGGCCTGCTGGTCGCCAGCCGCCTGCCGTACGCCGGGGGGAAGCTGGCGGACGGGCAGATCGTCATCGCGCTGATCCTGGCGGGCGGCCTGATCACGCTGACCGGCTTCCTGGACGACTGGTGGGGGATGGACGCCCTCGTCAAGCTCGCCGGGCAGATCGCGGCCGCCGGGATCCTCGTCGCCTTCGGGGTGAGTCTGCCGTGGCTGCCGCTGCCCACCAGCATGGGCGGCGCCTACATCCTCGACTCCACGACGCTGGGCCCGCTGATCACGATCATGATCGTGGTCGTCATGATCAACGCGGTCAACTTCGTCGACGGGCTGGACGGGCTGGCCGCGGGGATCGTCGGCATCGCGGCCATGGCGACGTGGACCTACTCCGTCGTCCTGTCCACGGACTTCGGCAACACGAGCATCAACGTCACGGCGGCGGTGGCCTCGGTGCTCATCGGGATGTGCCTGGGCTTCCTGCCGCACAACTTCCATCCCGCGAAGATCTTCATGGGTGACACCGGAGCGATGCTGATCGGCTTGGTCCTCGCCTCCACGATGATCACCATCACGCCGCTGGACTCCGCGGGCATCAACGACTTCCCGGTCATCCTGCCGCTGCTGGTGCCGGTGGCGATCCTGGTGCTGCCGCTGCTGGACCTGATCATGGCGGTGGTCCGCCGCACCTCCAACGGGCTCTCGCCGTTCGCGCCCGACCGGGGCCACCTGCACCACCGGCTGCTGGACGTCGGCCACTCGCACCGCAGCAGCGTGCTGATCATGTACGCGTGGACGTCCCTGTTCGCCTTCGCGGTCGTGGCGATGTCCGTCGAGGGCGTGCCGCTCGTGCTGTTCCCGCTGACCGTGCTGCTCGCCGTGGGCGGCCTGGTGGTGGTGGCCCTGCCGCGCCTGCGCGCCCGCTGGAACGGCGGCGGCGGGGGAGGGGCGCACGCCGCCGGCCGCCGGACGCGCCCGGACGCCGCTCCCGCGCGCGGCGAGGAGGGGTCCGCGGTCCAGGCCGCGGGGTCTCCTGCGGTCCAGACTCCCACGGCCCCTGTGGCCCCGCAGGCCCCCCTTCCGCCGCAGGCCGCCCCGCGGTCTCCGTTCCCGCCCGCGGCCTCCGCGCCCCAGTCCGCGCGGCCCCCGCAGGCCGCGCCCCGGTCCCCGTTCCCGCAGCCGCCCGCGCCGGCTCCGCACCAGGCGCCGCCCGCGGCCCGGCGGAACCCGTTCCCGCCCGCCGCACCGCGCCCGTCGCACCCGCCGGCGCCCGCCGCGGGTGACGACACGGCGGTGCTCTCGGTGCTGCCCGGCGCGCAGTCCGGCGGCCCGGAACGGGGTTTTCCGAATCCTGAGACGCTGCGCGGGACACCTGCGGGAAACCCCTAGATCGTTTACTTGAAACGGCAGGTAAAGGCGGTCTTCCGGACGCTTGTGATAGCTTTCACTAGCAGGTGCTCGCGACCCTGAGACCTGCTGGGTAGCAATCGCTCGCTTGATTACAGTCACCTGGAGTGCCGATGCAGGCCAACGACGTGCGCGTCCTGAAGGGGGCCGCGCTCCCCACCGTGGCGGCCGGCGCGGTGGTCATCGCCGCCGCCGCCGTGCTGGCGGGCGTGCCGGGCGCTCTGGGCGCCGCGATCGGCCTGGCCCTGGTCGCGGTCTTCTTCACGGTCGGCCTGGTCGCGGTCTCCTACGCCAGCCGGGTGTCCCCCGCCGTGATGATGGTCACCGCCGTCACCACCTACGCGGTGAAGGTCCTGGTGATCATGGCGATGCTGAAGGCGTTCGAGACCGCCACGGCCTTCGAGCCCAGGGCCTTCGGCTGGTCGGCGGTCATCTGCACCGTGGTCTGGACGGCCGGCGAGATGCGCGGCTTCGTCAAGACGAAGATGCTCTACGTCGACCCCGGCGCCGCGTCCCCCGGGCAGGGTGATCGCCGGTGAGGCGTATCATTGCCACGGCGGGACCCGATATGACTAGTCAATCCCGCGACTGCTATTGTCATGCCCGCGATGAGCGAAAAAGAGCGCAGGCCGGAGGACGACGGCCGCGACTTCGCCGACGCCGCCTGGTCGATTCCCAGCTACATCCTCTCCGGGATCATCCTGTACGGCGGCGGGGGCTGGTTGCTGAGCCGTTGGACCGGTGTGGCGGTTTTCACTCCGATCGGAGTGATCATCGGTGTCGTTCTCGCCATCTACCTGGTCTACCGGAAGCACGGTCGCTGACCTCGCGCGGCGGTCGCGTCGCGGAGGAAACAGTCTTGATCCATTACCACGTTGAAGGGAACGCCGCGTGAAGGCGCTGACGGTCCTCGCCGCCCCCGAGGAGTTCAAGGCTCCGGGGCCCGAACTGTTCAATATCCCGCCGATCATCTCCGGCGTGACCTGGTTCACCAAGCCGGTCCTGCTCGCGCTGCTGAGCTCGCTCGTGGTCGTGGTCTTCTGCTGGTCGGCCTTCGCCAAGCCGAAGCTGGTGCCCCGGGGCGTCCAGAACGTCGCCGAGTACGGCTACATGTTCGTCCGCGACCAGGTCGCCCGCCCCTTCCTGGGCAAGGACACCGACCGCTGGATGGGCCTGCTGCTCAGCATCTTCTTCCTGGTCTGGGTCTGGAACCTGGTCGGCGTCATCCCCTTCCTGCAGTTCCCGGTGGCCTCGCACATCGCCTTCCCGATCGTGCTCGCGGGCGTGGTCTACCTGCTCAAGATCTACCTCGGCATGAAGCACCAGGGGCCGATCGGCTACTTCAAGAACATGATGTTCCCGCCGGGCCTGCCCAAGCCGGTCTACGTCCTGATGGCGCCGCTGGAGTTCCTCTCCAACATGGTCGTGGCGCCCTTCACCCACGCGGTGCGACTGTTCGCCAACATGTTCGCCGGCCACCTGATCCTCGCCTTCTTCAGCGCGGTCGGCTTCTGGTTCCTGTTCGAGCAGCTCAGCCCGCTCGGTGCCCCCGTCGGCATCATCAGCGTCGTCATGACGATCGCGATGACCGCGCTGGAGCTGTTCATCCAGTTCCTGCAGGCCTTCCTGTTCGCGATGCTCGCGGCGATGTACATCGGCGGCTCCCTGCACGCCGAGCACTGAGAACGCACACAGACCTTTCCCCCCTGAGTCCAGACCGGTGAGATCCCGTCCACCGGCCGTCCCGAAAAGGAAATGAAATGAGCGCCCAGTTCCTCGCTGAGGTCACCGGCAACATCGGCTCGATCGGCTACGGCCTCGCCACCCTCGGCCCCGGCATCGGTGTCGGCCTCATCTTCGGCAACGGCCTGCAGGCCATCGCCCGCCAGCCCGAGGCCTACGGCCTGATCCGCCAGAACATGCTCCTCGGCTTCGTCCTCGTCGAGGCGCTCGCCCTGATCGGCCTGGTCGCGCCGTTCATCTACCCGACCTCCTGATCGCAGACACACCCTGACGGAAGGCTGCATCGATGACAATCGCAGCTAATCTCCTGGCGGCGGAGGAGACCAGTCCTCTCATTCCGCACCTCTACGAGCTGGTCGTCGGCGGCTTCGCGTTCCTCTTCGTCGTCCTCGTCGTCGGCAAGATCCTCACCCCGCGCATCCAGCAGACGCTGAACGAGCGGACCGAGGCGATCGAGGGCGGGATCAAGAAGGCCCAGGACGCCCAGGCCGAGGCTCAGGCGCTGCTCGCGCAGTACAAGGAGCAGCTCGCAGAGGCGCGGCACGAGGCGTCCCGCCTTCGCGAGGAGGCTCGCGAGCAGGGCGCGCAGATCAAGGCCGAGCTCCGCGAGGAGGCACAGGCCGAGGCCCGCCGCCTCATCGAGGCGGCCCACGCCCAGATCGAGGCCGACCGCCAGCAGGCGTTCGCCCAGCTCCGCGCCGAGCTCGGTCGTCTGTCGATCGAGCTGGCGGGCCGCATCGTCGGTGAGTCCCTGGAGGACGAGGCGCGCCAGCGCCGCACCGTCGACCGGTTCCTGGAGGAGCTCGAGTCGAGCAACACGGCGGTCCGCTGATGAGGGGACTCAGCCGGACGGCCCTGGCCGAGGTCGAAGAGCGCTTCAACGCCGTGGCGGGAAGCGCTGACCTCGGCACGCTGGCCGACGAGCTCTTCGCGGTCGCCGACCTGCTCGACCGCGAGCACGGGCTCCGCCGCACCCTGTCCGACGCCGCCCGCCCGGCGGAGCAGAAGGCCCAGATCATCCGGGTCCTGCTGGAGGGCAAGGTCGGCACCGCGGCGCTGGAGACGGCCGTGGCGGCCGTCTCCGCCAAGTGGGCGCGCCCCGGCGACCTGGCCGACGCGCTGGAGCGCCTCGGCGTCGTCGCCGCCTCGGCCGAGGCCGAGGCGCAGGGCAGGCTCGACGACGTCGAGGACGAGCTGTTCAGGTTCGGGCGGATCGTCGCCTCGAACCTCGACCTGCGCCGCGCGCTGGCCGACCAGGCCGCCCCCGTCGAGATCAGGCGGAGCCTGGCCGACTCGCTCCTGGTCGGCAAGGCGGCTCCCTCCACCGTCCGTCTGGTGGCCCAGATCGTGGCACATCCGCGAGGACGTAGCCTGGAGGGTGGGCTGGAGGAGTTCGGCCGGCTGGTCGCCGAGCAGCGGCAGCGCCTCGTCGCCGTCGTGCGGAGCGCCGTCGCGTTCTCCGAGGAGCAGAAGCGGCGTCTGGCCTCGTGGCTGCGCGCCTCCTACGGCCGCGACGTTCACCTGAACGTCGAGGTGGATCCGCAGGTGGTCGGTGGGTTCTCGGTCCGCATCGGGGACGAGCTCATCGACACCACCATCGCGGGACGAATCGAAGAAGTCCGCCGCCGGTTGGCCGGCTAGGCGAATAGGGAGACAGAAGAGAGATGGCGGAGCTTACGATCCGGCCGGACGAGATCCGGGACGCGCTTGAGCGCTTCGTCCAGGCGTACGAGCCGGAAGGTGCCGCGCGCGAGGAGATCGGGACCGTCGTCGACTGCGGCGACGGCATCGCCCATGTCTCCGGCCTTCCCTCGGCGATGGCGAACGAGCTGCTCGAGTTCGAGGACGGCACGCGTGGTCTGGCGCTGAACCTGGACGCCCGGGAGATCGGTGTCGTCATCCTGGGCGACTTCAGCAGGATCGAGGAGGGCCAGTCGGTCCGCCGCACGGGCGAGGTCCTGTCCGTGCCGGTCGGCGACGCCTTCCTCGGCCGCGTGGTCGACCCGCTGGGCAACCCGCTGGACGGCAAGGGCGCCATCGAGTCCGAGGCGCTGCGCGCCCTCGAACTCCAGGCCCCCTCGGTCGTGCAGCGCCAGCCGGTGAAGGAGCCGCTGGCCACCGGTATCAAGGCGATCGACGCCATGACCGCGATCGGCCGGGGCCAGCGTCAGCTGATCATCGGCGACCGCGGCACCGGCAAGACCGCCATCGCCGTGGACACCATCCTCAACCAGCGGGAGAACTGGCTCTCCGGCGACCCGACCAAGCAGGTGCGCTGCGTCTACGTCGCGGTCGGACAGAAGGGCTCGACGATCGCCCAGGTCCGCGGCCGCCTCGAGGAGGCGGGCGCGATGGAGTACACCACCATCGTCGCCGCCCCGGCCTCCGACCCGGCCGGCTTCAAGTACCTGGCGCCCTACACCGGCTCGGCCATCGGCCAGCACTGGATGTACCAGGGCAAGCACGTCCTCATCGTCTTCGACGACCTGACCAAGCAGGCCGACGCCTACCGCGCGGTCTCCCTGCTGCTGCGCCGTCCGCCGGGCCGCGAGGCCTACCCCGGCGACGTCTTCTACCTGCACTCGCGTCTGCTGGAGCGCTGCGCCAAGCTCTCCGACGACATGGGCGGCGGCTCGATGACCGGTCTGCCGATCATCGAGACCAAGGGCAACGACGTCTCGGCGTTCATCCCGACCAACGTCATCTCCATCACCGACGGCCAGGTCTTCCTGGAGACCGACCTGTTCAACGCCGGCGTCCGTCCGGCGATCAACGTCGGTGTCTCCGTCTCCCGGGTCGGCGGCTCGGCGCAGACCAAGGCGATGCGGAAGGTCGCGGGCACGCTCCGCCTCTCCCTGTCGCAGTACCGCGACCTGGAGGCCTTCGCGGCCTTCGCCTCCGACCTGGACGCGGCCTCCAAGGCCCAGCTGGAGCGCGGTCAGCGCCTGGTCGAGCTGCTCAAGCAGCCGCAGTACAGCCCGTTCTCGCTGGAGCGGGAGGTCGTCTCGATCTGGGCCGGCACCACCGGCGAGCTCGACGACGTCCCGGTCGAGGACATCCGCCGCTTCGAGGCGGAGTTCCTCGACTACCTGGGCCGCGAGCACAAGGGCGTCTACGACGGCATCCGTGAGACCAGGGAGCTGTCGGACGACACGATCGCGGCCCTGAAGGACGCGATCGCCCAGTTCAAGAAGGGCTTCGAGACCTCCGCGGGCGAGCTGCTGGTCAACGAGGAGCCGGTCGCGGCGCTCGGCGCCGACGAGGTCGGCCAGGAGAAGATCACCAAGCACGTCCGCGCGGACGAGAAGAAGTAGCCGATGGGTGCCCAGCTAAGACTGCTGCGGCGGCGGATCAAGTCGGTCAAGTCCACGGCGAAGATCACGCGCGCCCAGGAGCTCATCGCCTCGTCGCGCATCGTGAAGGCGCAGCAGCGGATGCAGGCGGCCGTGCCGTACGAGCGGGAGATCACCCGCGCCGTCACGGGCGTCGTCAGCAACACCACCAGCGTCGACCACCCGCTGACCACGGCGAAGGAGCAGCCCCGCCGGGCGGCGGTGCTCATCGTCACCAGCGACCGCGGGTTCTGCGGCGGCTTCAACGCCAACGTCCTGCGGGAGGCCGAGGCCCTGTCCGGCCTGCTGCGCGGGCGGGGCATCGAGCCCGTGCCGTACGTGGTGGGGCGCAAGGGCATCACCTGGCACAGCTTCCGGAACCGGGAGATGGCCGGGCAGTGGGGAGGGTTCTCCGACAGCCCCTCCTACGCCGACGCCAAGGAGATCGCGGACGCGCTCATCACGGCCTTCTCGGCGGAGGACGGCGTGGACGAGATCCACGTCGTGTCGACCGAGTTCGTCTCCATGCTGACGCAGGAGGTCGTGGTCAAGCGGATCCTGCCCCTGGAGGTGGTGGAGACCACCGAGAAGCCGGAGACGCCGCTGCCGTACTTCGAGTTCGAGCCGGACGCGGGCGCGGTGCTCGACTCGCTGCTGCCGCGGTACGTGGAGTCGCGCATCTTCAGCACGCTGCTCCAGTCCGCGGCCTCCGAGCACGCCGCCCGCCGGCGGGCCATGAAGTCGGCGACCGACAACGCCAACGAGCTCATCCGGGTGTTCACCCAGGAGATGAACCAGGCTCGCCAGGCCGAGATCACCCAGGAAATCAGCGAGATCGTCGGTGGCGCCAACGCGCTGGCTGACGCCGCAGCGGGGAAAGAGTGAAATGACTGCAGAGACTGTGGAGAACGTCGCGACCGGTGTGGGCCGCGTCGCCCGAGTCACCGGTCCCGTCGTCGACGTGGAGTTCCCCGTCGAGGCGATGCCCGACATCTACAACGCCCTCAACGTCGACGTCACCATCGGCGGCGAGACCAAGACCCTGACCATGGAGGTCGCCCAGCACCTGGGTGACAACCTGGTCCGGGCGATCTCGATGCAGCCCACCGACGGCCTGGTCCGCGGCGCGGCGGTCACCGACTCCGGCGCGCCGATCTCGGTGCCGGTCGGCGACGTCGTCAAGGGCCACGTGTGGAACGCGCTCGGCGAGTCCCTGGACGTGCCGACCGCCTCCCTGAAGGTCAACGAGAAGTGGGCGATCCACCGCCCCGCTCCGGCCTTCGACCAGCTGGAGTCGCGCACCGAGATGCTGCCCACCGGCATCAAGGTCATCGACCTGCTCACGCCGTACGTGAAGGGCGGCAAGATCGGTCTGTTCGGCGGCGCGGGCGTCGGCAAGACCGTTCTGATCCAGGAGATGATCCGCCGCGTCGCGCTGAAGTTCTCGGGCACCTCGTGCTTCGCGGGCGTCGGCGAGCGCACCCGTGAGGGCAACGACCTGTGGCTGGAGATGGAGGAGGCGGGCGTCCTCAAGGACACCGCCCTCGTCTTCGGCCAGATGGACGAGCCGCCGGGCACCCGGCTGCGTGTCGCCCTGTCCGCGCTGACCATGGCGGAGTACTTCCGCGACGTGCAGAAGCAGGACGTGCTGCTGTTCATCGACAACATCTTCCGGTTCACCCAGGCCGGCTCCGAGGTGTCCACCCTGCTCGGCCGTATGCCGTCCGCGGTGGGCTACCAGCCGACCCTGGCCGACGAGATGGGCGTCCTGCAGGAGCGCATCACCTCCACCCGCGGTCACTCGATCACCTCGATGCAGGCGATCTACGTGCCCGCGGACGACATCACCGACCCGGCCCCGCACAACGCGTTCGCGCACCTCGACGCGCAGACCGTTCTGTCCCGGCCGATCTCGGAGAAGGGCATCTACCCCGCGGTGGACCCGCTCGACTCCAGCTCCCGGATCCTCGACCCGCAGGTCGTCGGCGAGGAGCACTACCGGGTGGCCCAGGAGACCAAGCGGATCCTGCAGAAGTACAAGGAGCTGCAGGACATCATCGCGATCCTCGGTATCGACGAGCTCTCCGAGGAGGACAAGGTCACCGTCCAGCGGGCCCGCCGCATCGAG
This sequence comes from Planomonospora alba, assembly GCF_039534085.1. Taxonomy (NCBI): domain Bacteria; kingdom Bacillati; phylum Actinomycetota; class Actinomycetes; order Streptosporangiales; family Streptosporangiaceae; genus Planomonospora; species Planomonospora alba. The sequence goes on along the minus strand of NZ_BAAAUT010000002.1, from coordinate 210,893 downwards.
CGCTTCCTCTCCCACCCGATGTACGCCGCCGAGGCGTTCACCGGCCAGCCGGGTGAGTTCGTGCCGCTGGACGAGACCATCGCGTCCTTCAAGGGCCTGTGCGCCGGCGAGTACGACCACCTGCCCGAGCAGGCGTTCTTCATGGTCGGCGGCATCGACCAGGCCATCGCCAAGGCGAAGGAACTCGCCCGCTAGTCGCCTTAGGCGCCGGTACGGCTCCGCGCCGTGCCGGCGCCTGGTTCGAAAGGAACTGTGGAGAAAGTGGCGAAGCTGCGAGTAGGCGTCGTCTCGCCGGAGCGGGAGATCTGGTCCGGCGAGGCCGAGATGGTGATCGCCAAGACCGTCGACGGCGAGATCGGCATCATGCCCAAGCACGCGCCCGTGCTCGGCGTCCTCGTCGACGGCGGCGTGCTGACGGTCAAGCGCGGTGGCGGCGAGCCCGACCTCGTCGCCGCGGTGCACGGGGGCTTCCTCTCGACGACGGGCGACGAGGTGTCGATCCTGGCCGAGGTGGCCGAGCTCGGCTCCGAGGTCGACGTGGCCAGGGCCAAGAACGCCCTCGACCGCGCCCAGGCCTCGGTCGAGGCCAACATGGAGGAGTCGGACGCCGCCGCCGCGCTGAGGCGTGCCAAGGCCCGGTTGCGCGCGGCCGGCGAGGAAGTCGGATAAATTCTGCTTCTGAGCGGTGCTGGTTCTGGGGGCGGCGACATGATGGCGCAGTACGTACTCATCGTGGTGGCGCTGCTCGTCGCCCTCGCGCTGCTCCGGATCCTGGTCCTGACCCGGTCCCGCGGCTCGGTGCTGTGCTGCCTGCGTCCCCTGCCGGGTGGGCGCCGCTGGCGGGTGGGCGTCATCCGCTACGCCCAGGGGTGTCTGAAGTGGATTCCGCTCATAGGTCTGCTGCCGAGGCCGCGCCGCGTGATCGCGAGGCGCGGCCTCGTGGTTTCCGGGCGCCGGAAGATCGGCAAGGGTGAGTTCTTCGGTTTCCTGGAGGGCGTGACGGCGCTGGAGTGCTCCAGCGGCACGTCCCGGTTCGAGCTGGCCATGGGCTACCGCGCGCTGACCGGTTTCGTCGCCTGGCTGGAGTCCGCCCCGCCGGGCGCCCACCTCGACGTCGCCTGAGGATCCGCGAGGGGCGGCGGAGGCATCCCCGGCCGAGCGGGGCGGCGCCCGGTGCGCCCCCGATCCGGTGTGTTCCCGGTCGGGTCCCCGCGCCCGGTCCCCGGACGGGGCGCGGGCGCACCGGACCGGCGGCTCAGCGGGTGCCGCCGGGCTTCCAGAGGATCTCGTCGCCGCCCGCCGCGACGCGGCAGAGGATGAACAGCAGGTCGCTGAGGCGGTTGAGGTACGTCGCGGTCAGCGGGTTGACGTCGTCGTGGGCCTCCAGGGCCGACCAGGCGGTGCGCTCGGCCCGGCGCACGACGGTGCGGGCGACGTGGAGCTGCGCGACGGCCGGGGTGCCGCCGGGGAGGATGAAGCTGCGCAGCGGCGCGAGGCGCTCGTTGAACTCGTCGCAGCGGGCCTCCAGCCACTCGATGTAGGAGGGCTCGACCCTCAGCGGCGGGAACTCGGGGTTCTCCGTGACCGGGGCGCACAGGTCGGCGCCGACGTCGAACAGCTCGTTCTGGATCCTGGACAGGACCGCGCGGACGTCGTCGTCCAGGGCACCGGACGTCCTGCCGAACGACAGGGCCAGGCCGATCGCCGCGTTGGCCTCCTCGACGTCCGCGTAGGCGGCCAGGCGGGGGTCGGTCTTGCGGGTGCGGCTCATGTCGCCGAGCGCGGTGGTGCCGTCGTCCCCGGTACGGGTGTAGATCTTGGACAGCACCACGGGGTTGTCTCTGTCGCCTCGTGTCATGGTGGCCAGCGTATCGGGCCGAAAAATCGCATGTTTTGCCGCATAGTGGACAATATGATTTAGCAATGTCTTCTGCTTCTTACCTCCGATTTCCCCATATTTCCGGGGAGCTGCTGACGTTCGTCGCGGACGACGACGTCTGGGCGGTCCCCGCGGACGGGGGACGGGCGTGGCGCCTGACCTCCGACCGGGCGCCGGCCGGTCACCCCCGCCTCTCGCCCGACGCCACCCGGGTCGCCTGGACGAGCGTGCGCGACGGGGACCCCGAGGTCTTCCTGGCCGATCTGGAGACGGGCTCCGCCGAGCGGCTGACGTACTGGGGCGACTACCGGACCCGGACCCGCGGCTGGACCCCGGACGGCCGGGTCCTCGCGATCAGCTCGACCGGCCAGCCGTTCGGCTCGCAGACCTGGGCCTACGCGCTGGACGGCGGGCAGGCGGAGCGGCTGCCGTACGGCCCGGTGACCGACCTGGCGATCGACGGGGAGCCCGGCGAGCCGGGGAGCACGCTCGTGCTGCTCACCGCCGCCCTGGCCCGCGACCCGGGGACCTGGAAGCGCTACCGGGGCGGTACGGCCGGCCGCCTGTGGACCCGGCGCGGCGCGGACCGCTTCACCCGGGTGCTGGCCGACCTGAACGGCCACCTCGCCAGCCCGATGCTCGTCGGGGGCCGCCTGGTCTTCCTCTCCGACCACGAGGGCGTCGGCAACCTCTACTCGGTCGAGCCGGACGGCACCGGCCTGCGCCGCCACACCGACCACGACGTCTTCTACGCCCGGCACGCCGCCACCGACGGCCGCAGGATCGTCTACCAGAACGCCGGCGACCTCTACATCCTCGACGGCCTGGACGCCGAGGCCCGCAAGCTCGACGTGCGGCTCGGCTCCCCGCTGCGGGGACGGCAGCCGCACACGGTGAACGCGCGGCGGCTGCACGACCTGGCCGTGGACGCCACCGGGCGGGCCAGCGCGGTGGAGATCCGCGGCACCGTGCACTGGGTCACCCACCGGGACGGCCCGGCACGCCAGCTCAGCTCCGCGCTCGCCGCGGGCAAGCCCCGCATCCTCGGCGCCGACCAGGTGGTCTGGGTCTTCGACGACGGCGAGACGCAGGGGCTGGAGATCGGCCCGGCGGGCGGCGGGGAGAGCCGCCGCATCGCCGCCGGAAAGCTGGGCGAGGTGGGAGACCTGGCCGTCGCCCCGGACGGGCACACGATCGCGGTGGCGGCCCGGGACGGCCGGCTGCTCCTGGTGGACGTGGCCTCCGGCGAGGTCGTCGAACTGGCCCGCGCCAACGGCGAGATCGACGGCATGGCCTGGTCGCCGGACTCGGCCTGGCTGGCCTGGTCGCACCCGGAGGCCACCCCGCTGCGCCGGATCCGGCTGGCCCGGGTGGTGGACCGGACCGTGCACGACGTGACCGACGGCCGGTTCGTGGACGTCTCGCCCGCCTTCGCCGGCGACCACCTGGCGTTCCTGTCGCGCCGCGGCTTCGACCCGGTCTACGACGCGCACTCCTTCGACATGTCGTTCCCGTACGGCTACCGCCCCTACCTGGTGCCGCTGGCCGCCTCCACCCCGTCGCCGTTCGCGCCCAGCGTGGACGGCCGGCCGGTGGGCGAGCCGGAGGACGACGACAAGAAGGAGGAGACCGCCGTCACCGTGGACGTCGAGGGCATCGCCTCCCGGGTGGTCCAGGTTCCGGTGCCCGAGGGGCGCTACTCGGCGCTGCGCGCGGTCAAGGGCGGCTTCGTCTGGCTGCGCGAGCCGCTGGCCGGCGAGCTCGGCGAGGACCGGGGAGACCTCGACGGGGACCCGCCCCGGCCCGCGCTGGACCGCTACGACCTGGCCAAGCGCACCTGCGAGGAGATCGTCGACAAGCTCGACTGGTACCGGGTGAGCGGCGACGGCACCCGGCTGGTGATCAGCGACAAGGGCACGCTCACGGTCCGCCCGTCCGACGGCAAGGACGACGGGGTGAAGATCGACCTGTCCCGCATCCGGATCACCGTCGACCCGGTGGTCTACCGGCGGCACGCCTACGCCCAGCTCGGCCGGCGCATGCGGGCCGACTTCTGGGTCGAGGACATGGCCGACGTCGACTGGGACGGGGTGCTGGAGGAGTACCGGCCGCTGGTGGAGCGCGTCTCCACCAACGACGACTTCGCCGACCTGCTCTGGGAGGTGGTCGGCGAGCTCGGCAGCTCGCACGCGTACGTCTTCGCCGCCCCGTGGGGCTCCCCGGCGGCCGGGCCGGTCGGCATGCTCGGCGCGGACCTGTCCCGCAACGCCGAGGGCCGCTGGCAGGTGGACCGGGTGCTGCCCGGCGAGTCGTCGGACGTGCACGCCCGCTCCCCGCTGGCCGCGCCGGGCGTCGGCGTGCAACCGGGTGACACGCTGCTGGCGGTGGACGGCCGCCCGGTGCCGCCGGAGGGGCCCGCCCGGCTCCTGGTCGGCGCCGCCGACAAGCCGGTCGAGCTGACGCTGGGCGGCGGCCGGCGGGTGGCGGTGACCCCGCTCCTGGACGACCGGCGGCTGCGCTACCAGGACTGGGTGGCGTCGCGCCGGGCGCACGTGCGCGAGCTGAGCGGCGGGCGCCTGGGCTACCTGCACATCCCCGACATGGTCGCCGAGGGCTGGGCGCAGTTCCACCGGGACCTGCGCCGGGAGATGGCCTTCGAGGGCCTCGTGGTGGACGTGCGGGGCAACCGGGGCGGGCACACCTCCGAGCTGGTCATCGAGAAGCTGCTCCGCCGGGTGATCGCCTGGGACATGCCCCGCGGGCTGGCCCCGATCACCTACCCGGAGGAGGCCCCGCGCGGCCCGCTGGTCGCGGTCACCGACCACAACGCCGGTTCCGACGGCGACATCGTCACCGCCGCCTTCAAGATCCACAAGCTGGGGCCGGTGGTCGGCACCCGCACCTGGGGCGGCGTCATCGGCATCGAGGACGAGCACCGGCTGGTCGACGGCACCTCCTTCACCGTGCCCCGGTACTCGTTCTGGTTCGAGGGACTCGGCTGGGGCGTGGAGAACTACGGCGTCGACCCCGACGTCGAGGTGGACATCAGCCCGGACGACTGGGCCGCCGGGCGGGACCCGCAGATCGAGGAGGCGGTACGGCTGGCGCTGGCCGCCCTGGCCGAGCGCCCGGCGGCGAGCCCGCCCGACGTCTCGGCCCGCCCCTCCCGCCGCCGGCCGGCGCTGCCGCCCCGCCCGTGACGGAAGGGCGCGGCACCGCCGCCGGGCCCGTGGCGGGGCGCCGGGCGCCCCGCCCGTGAGGGGAGGCCCGGCGCCGGATCCGTGGCGGGGCGCCGGGCATCCCGCCCGTGAGGGGACGTCCGGCGCCGCGCCCGTGACACCGTGTCCGGCGCCGCGCGTCCGCGCGGCGCCGGGCATGACATCTGTCATACGGATCCTCCGCGTGATCCACGCGCGTGTGGTGATATCGGCGACTACCTGCGGCCGGGCCGGCGGACGAGGATCTTCCCCATGAGGACACCACAGCTTGCGGACGCGACCGGGGCCGCCCCCGCCGCCGCCGACGACGTGATCGAGGTCGACGGGCTCCGGCAGAGGTACGGCGACTTCGAGGCCGTACGCGGGATCTCCTTCACCGTCCCCCGGGGCGAGATCTTCGCCCTGCTCGGCACCAACGGGGCCGGGAAGACCACCACGATGGAGGTCCTGGAGGGCTTCACCCCCGCCACCGCGGGCACCGTGCGGGTCCTCGGCCTCGACCCGGTGAAGCAGCAGCGCGAGCTCCGCCCCCGGGTGGGGATCATGCTCCAGGAAGGCGGGTTCCTCGGCGACCTCACCGTCGCCGAGACCGTGGACCTGTGGAAGGGCCTGAGCGAGGACGCCGGGCGCCCGGTCACCCTGTCCGGCAGCACCGAGCTGCCGGGGCGGCTGACCTTCACCGGCATGGTGCGCAAGGTCGACCGGGTCACCATGGGCGCGCTGGAACTGGTGAACCTGGCCGACAAGGCGCGGGTCAAGGTCAAGCAGCTGTCCGGCGGCCAGAAGCGCCGGCTCGACCTCGCGCTCGCCGTGCTGTCGGCGCCCGAGGTGCTCTTCCTGGACGAGCCGACCACCGGCATGGACCCGGAGGCCCGCCGTACGACGTGGAAGGTCATCGAGGACCTGCGGGACGCGGGCACCTCCGTGCTGCTGACCACGCACTACCTGGAGGAGGCCGAGCGCCTGGCCAGCCGGCTGGCCATCATGCACCAGGGCCGGATCCACACCCGCGGCACCGTCGAGGAGGTGGTCGCCACCTCCGGCGACCGCGTCTCCTTCCGGCTCCCCGGCACCGGGTGGACCTTCGGCGACCTGCCCGTGCTGGACGGCGTCACCCCGGTGCTGACCTACAACGGCACCGGCACCGAGGCCGTCTACACGCTGACCGGCGCCGACACCGACGCGCGCGCGCACGCCGCGCTCCGCCCGCTGATGGCCTGGGCCGACGGGCGCGGCCTGACCCTGGAGCGGCTGACCGTACGCCGGGGGACCCTGGAGGACGTCTTCATGCGAGTGGTGGGAGAGCAGCGATGAGCGCGGTCCAGACGACGACGAGGAGCAGCGGAGCGACCATGAAGACCGATGTCCTGCACGCCGTACGGCTGGCGCGCGTCGACGTGACCCTGGTGGCCAGGAACACCACCGCCCTGTTCAACGTGCTGCTGCTCCCGCTCCTGCTGGCCTGGATGTTCACCATGATGCAGGGCGGCGCCGAGATCGACGGGGTGCCGGGCGGGGCGTTCGTGCTGACCGGCGTGCCCGGGCTGATGCTGAGCTTCTCGGTCTTCGTCAACCTGGTCAACTCCTTCACGGCCCGCCGCGAGGAATTGGTGCTCAAGCGGCTGCGCGGGGGCCAGCCGTCCGCCGCCGCCGTCATGGTCGGCAGCGGGCTCGGCGCCCTCGCCTTCTTCGTCCTCCAGGTCGTGCTGCTCGGCTTCTGGGTCCACCGGACCGAGGGGCTCCTCCCGGCCAACGTGCCGATGCTGGCGGTCGCCGCGCTCCTGGGCGTCGCGGTCTTCGCCCTGCTCGCCGCGGCCTTCTCCGGCATGACGCCGAACGCCGAGATGGCCCAGGTCAGCGTGCTGCCGCTGCTGATGGTCATGACGCTCGGCGCGCCCGTCGCCTTCCCCGCCGACATCCTGCCCGGCCCGCTGGCCGTGGTCTCCAACCTGCTCCCGGTCACCCCGATCGTGGAGATGATGCGCAGCGGCTTCCTCGGCGCGGACCACTTCACCGGCAGCGGCGAGGCGCTGGGCATGGTCGACCAGTGGGTCGCCGCGCTGCCCTCGATCGGCGTCCTGCTCGGCTGGATCGCGGTCTCCGCCCTGCTGGCCCGGTGGCTGTTCCGGTGGGAGCCCCGGCACGGCTAACGTGGACCGGCCATGTCGACGAACACCTCGATGAACATCTCGGCGGACACCGGGAGCCCGGAGACGGGGCGCGTGCGGCGCCTCGTCCCCGCGGCCGTGTCCCGGTTCGTGTCCCTGCCGCCGCTGCGGCGGGGGAAGCGCCCGCAGGTCGAGCGGCTGCGCCGTTTGACCGTCTGGATGCTGACCGTGGGCCTCTTCATCGCCTGGAGCGGGGCGTTCGGCTGGATCGCGGGGGAGCGGCCGGGCCGGAGCGTGTGGGCGGTCCTCGGCCTGCTGGGCCTGCTCGTCTTCACCGTGCTCCAGGTGCGGATGATCAGGGCGGCCGTGGCGGGCGCACCCGCCCGCCGGGAGCTGGCCGCCTCGGGCGTGCTCGCGCTGCTCCTGCCGCTCGTGCCGGACGGGAACCTGCTGTCCTGGGGGCTGGTCCCCCCGTGCTGGGCGGCGGGCGCGGCGCTGCTGCTGAGCCGGGCCGGCACGTTCGCCGCCAGCCTCGGCGCGGTCGCGGCGGGGCTCTTCCTCACCTGGCCGGACACCATGGTCTCTCCCGCGGGCTTCTCCGACGGGGAGGCGTTCGCCGCGGCGGTCGGAGGCTATCTGGGCGGCGGCCTGTCCCTGCCCTGGGCGAACCGCTTCCAGCTCTGGTTCTGGGAGGTGGTCAGGGCCGCGGAGGCCGGCAAGGCGGCCCAGGCGCAGCTGGCCGTGACCGAGGAGCGGCTCCGCTTCGCCCGCGACCTGCACGACCTGGTCGGGCACAGCCTGTCGGCGATCGCGGTCAAGAGCGAGGTGGCCGCCCGGCTGGCCGGGGCCGATCCCGGCCGCGCCGCCGCCGAGATGGACCAGGTGCGGGGGCTCGCCAGGGAGGCGCTGAAGGAGATCCGCACCGCGGTGCGGGGCTACCGGACGGTGGACCTGGAGGCCGAGCTGCGCAGCATGATCGCGGTGCTGGAGGCGGGCGGGATCCGCTGCGCGCTGGAGGCGCCGCCGGACGGGCTGCCGGAGGAGAGCGCCACGCTGCTGGCCTGGGTGGCCCGCGAGGGCACCACCAACGTGCTGCGGCACAGCGCGGCGACGCGCTGCCGGATCTCCGTCGCCGTGCACGGCGGCACGGCGGTCCTGGAGATGGTCAACGACGGCGTCACACGCGCGGGCACGCGCGGCGGCACGGGTCTGATCGGCCTGTCGGAGCGGCTGTCCCCCTCCGGGGGCACGATCACCGCCGGGGCCGACGGCAAGGGAGGGTTCAGTCTGCGGGCCGAGGTCCCGCTGGATGGAGGAGCGCGATGATCCGGGTCCTGCTGGCCGACGACGAGCACCTGATCCGGGAGGCGATCGCCACGCTGCTCGGGCTGGAGCCGGACATCGAGGTGGCGGCCCAGGTGGCGCGGGGGGACCTGGTGGAGCCGGCCGTGCGGGAGCACCGGCCCGACGTGGTCGTGCTGGACATCGAGATGCCGGGGATGGACGGGCTGAGCGTCGCCGAGACGCTGCCGGGGCACGCCGTGCTGATGCTGACCAGCTTCGGCCGGCCCGGCTACCTGCGGCGGGCGCTGGCGGCCGGGGTGCGCGGCTTCATCCCCAAGGACGCCTCCTCCGCCGAGCTGGCCGCCGCGATCCGCAAGGTCCACGCCGGCGGACGCTACCTCGACCCGGAGATGGCCGCCTCGGCGATGATGGCGGGGGAGAGTCCGCTGACCGAGCGGGAGCGGGACGCACTGGCCCTGGCCGCGGGGGGCGCCTCCGTCGGGGAGATCGCCGCCGCGCTCCACCTCACCGAGGGCACCGTCCGCAACTACCTGTCCGGGGCGATCACCAAGCTCGGCGCCACCAACCGGATCACCGCCATCCGGGCCGCCCAGGAGAAGGGCTGGATCTGACCGCGGCTCCTCCCCTTGCGGCGGTCAGGCCCTCCCGGCGGCCGGCCCGGAGGCGGTCAGGCGGCCAGCGTCCTGCGGAAGATGTGCACGGCCGTGTCGATCAGGCGCTCGACCGGGGGCGGCTCGGCGGCCAGGGTCCACTCGATGAGCAGCTCCTGGATCGCGCCGAGCATGCCGAGCACGACCAGGCGCAGGTCGATCCGGCCCGCCCCGCGCAGCCCGGACAGGCCCGGCTCCGTCTCCAGGATCCGGCAGAAGCCCGCCACGGCCTCCTGCCGGGACACGGTCAGGCAGTCGCCCGCCCGCCGTACCTCCAGGTGCAGGATGCGGGCGCGGCGCCTGTCGGCGGTGACGAACCGGACGTACTCCGAGATGCCCGCCTCGATCCGGCCGCCGAGCGTCGCGGGCGCCTCGTCCACGGCCTTCGCCACCGCGGCCAGGGTCTCCCGCACGCACCGGTCGTAGACCACCAGCATCAGCTCGTCGCGGCTGTCGAAGCACTCGTAGAACGCCCGGTTGGAGATGCGGGCGACGGTGCAGAGCTTCTCGATCGTGGTGTCCGGGAAGCCCAGCTCGGCGTAGAGGGTGTACGCGGCCGAGATCAGGCGCTCCCGGCGCTCGGCCAGTCGCTCCTCGGCTGTCATTCCCCTATAGGAACGGCCGTTCATGCAAGCCCTCGCTGCGGGTGAGGGCTTGACAAGTGTGCGCATCGTCTCTTCCACCTCATGATCTTCAGGCCCAGGGTCCACTATTATGGGCGCAAGATCCTTTTTGTGGAAGGGCTGATGCGTTATCGCTTGCGCCTCCCGTGCAAGAAAGTCACAAGCTTTACTAGTTGGTCAAGTTCCTTCTGCCCGCGGGTGAACGAGGTGAGGTTCATCCCCGGCAGGGCGAAGCGCTGCCGGGAGACGCCCTTGGGGCGCGCGAACTCGCGCAGCCCGTCCGCGCCGTGGATGCGGCCGAAGCCGGAGTCGCCGATCCCTCCGAAGGGCAGGGCGGGCACGGAGGCGAAGGAGATGACCGAGTTGATCGCGGTCATCCCGGTGCGCATCCGGCGCGCGAGCTCCACGGCCCGCCGCGCGTTCCCCGAGAAGACCGTGCCGGCCAGGCCGTACGCGCTGGCGTTGGCCTTCTCCAGCGCCTCCTCCACGTCCGCCACGCGCTTGACCGTCACGGTCGGGCCGAAGGTCTCCTCGCGCACCGCGGGGGAGTCCTCCGGCACGTCCTCCACGATCACCGGGTCGACGTACGGCGCGCGCACCGACTCCGGCCCGCCCACCACGGCGCGGCCGCGCGCCACGGCGTCGTCGATGTGCCGCCGGATGACGTCCAGCTGCGCGGGCATCGTGATCGGGCCGTAGTCCTCGCCCGCCCTGACCGCGGCGGCCCGGCCGGTCAGCTCCCGCATGAAGGCGTCGTAGACCGCGTCGACCACGTAGACCCGCTCGACCCCCACGCAGGTCTGCCCGGCGTTGGACATCGCGCCCCACAGCGCCGCGTCCGCCGCCGCGCGCACGTCCGCGTCGGCGTCCACGATCAGCGCGTCCTTGCCGCCGCACTCGGCGACCATCGGTGTGAGGTTCTCCGCGCACGCCGCCATCACCCGCTTGGCGGTGGCCGTGGAGCCGGTGAAGGCGATCTTCTTGACGCCGGGGTCGCCCGCGAGCGCGGCGCCCGTCCCGCCCAGGCCGGTCACCGTGCGGAAGACCGGTTGCTCGGGCACGGACTCGGCGAACAGCTCGGCCAGCAGCACGCCCGTCCCCGGGGTGAGCTCGCTCGGCTTGAACACCACCGCGTTGCCCGCCGCCAGCGCGTAGGCGATCGAGCCCATCGGGGTGAACACCGGGTAGTTCCACGGCCCGATGACCCCCACGACGCCCAGCGGCAGGTACTCCAGCGTGGCGACGAGGTTGACGCCGACCAGCCCGGGCCGGACCCGGCGCGGCCCGAGCACCCGGCGGGCGTTGCGGGCCGCCCAGTCGAGGTGGGTGACGGCCAGGATCACCTCCAGGGTGGCGTCGGCCTCCGGCTTGCCGGTCTCCCGGTGGACCAGGCCGGCGATCCGGGAGAGGTTCCGCGTGACGACCGCCTTGTAGTCGAGCAGCCGGCGCCTGCGCTCGGCCCAGCCCAGCCCGGCCCACCACTGCGCGGCGCGCTCGGCACCGGCCACGGCCGCGCGTACGGCCGCCGCGTCGTGGATCGGGTGGGTCCCGACGACGGCCCCGGTGGCGGGGTCGAGGGAGTCGAAGGTGCGCTGTTCGGTCGCCGTGGACATCGCGGCCTCCTCGCGTGTGTGCGGCCTGTGCGGTGCGGGCCCGGCGGCGTGCGCCCGGGCGCGCCCGGGCGCCCGGGCGGGCGCGGCCGCCGGACGGGCGCGGTGCGCCCACCATAGACCGCGTCCGCCGCCGGGTAAACCATCACTTACACCGGGCCGCTCCCGGGCCGCTCACCTGGGGAGGATTCCCCGGTCCAGCGCCGTGGTCACCGCGGCGGTGCGGTCGGAGACGCCGAGCTTGCCGAAGATGCGCAGCAGGTGCGTCTTGACCGTGGTCTCGCCGATGAACAGCTCCCGGCCGATCTCCGCGTTCGTCAGGCCCCGCGCCACGAGGGAGAGCACCTCGGTCTCCCTGCGGGAGAGCGCCTCGGCGGCGGGCGCCCGCATCCGCGTCACCAGCCTGGTCGCCACCGACGGGGAGAGCACCGTCTCCCCCCGGGAGGCCGAGACGATCGCGGACAGCAGGTCGGCCCGGGAGGTGTCCTTGAGCAGGTATCCGGTGGCGCCCGCCTCGACGGCGCGCACGATGTCCTGGTCCGTCTCGTAGGTGGTCAGCACGATCACCCGGCTCTCCGGGCGGTCCGCGAGGATGCGGGAGATCGCGCCCACCCCGTCCCCGCCCGGCATGCGCAGGTCCATCAGGATCACGTCCGGCACCAGCTCCCGCGCCCGCACGACGGCCTCGTCCCCGGAGGCCGCCTCGCCCACCACGGTGATCCGCGGGTCCGACTCCAGCATGCCCCGCAGCCCTTCACGGACCACCGGGTGGTCATCGACGATCATCAGGCGCAGCACGCGTTCACGCTCCCTGCTCGGCGGGGACGGACCGGGCGGCGGGGACCGCGGCGGAGCCGTCCTCCTCCACCCCGGACCCCTGTGCTTCGGGCTCCTCCGTTCCGGGTCCCCGCGCCCCGTCCTCCTCCACCCCGTCCTCCTCCGCCCCGATGGGGACGGTGACCGAGAGCACGGTCCCTCCACCGGGCGCGCCGGTCAGGGTGAGGGTCCCGCCCACCTGCTCCACCCGGGCGCGCATGCCGCGCAGGCCGTACCCGCCGGCGGCCGCCGGATCGAGGCCGCGCCCGTCGTCGCGGACCTCCAGCGTCACCGTGCCCGGCCCGTAGGCCGCCGCGACCTCCACCCGGCTCGCCCCCGCGTGCCTGCGCACGTTCGCCAGCGCCTCCTGCGCGGCGCGGATCAGCACCACCTCGATGGGCGGAGGGAGCGGCCGGGAGGTCCCCCGGACGGCGCAGGACGCCTCGATCCCCGTCTCCTCGCCCAGCCGGGCGGTCAGCCGCCCGAGCGCCTCGTCCAGGGTGGAGCCCTGCAGGGGCGCCGGGCTGAGCGCGGCGATCAGCGCGCGGGCCTCGGCCAGGTTCTCCCGCGCGGTCCGTACGGCCAGCGCCAGGTGCCGGGCCGGGTCCGGCTGCGCCTGCGCGGCCTGGATCAGCATGATGATGCTGGTGAAGCCCTGGGCGAGGGTGTCGTGGATCTCGCCCGCCAGGCGCTCCCGCTCGGCCAGCGCACCGCGCTCGGCCGAGAGCCGGGCCACCTCGGCCCGCTGGGCCTCCAGCTCCGCGATGAGCGCCGCCCGCTCCTCGCTCTGGTCCATGATCCTCTCCAGCCACACGCCGAAGACCGCGGAGAAGAAGACCGTGATCAGAGTGACGGTGAGGAAGTTGAACGTGCCCGCCCAGCCGTCCTCGGAGAGGAGGAAGCGGCCGGCCGGGCCGAGGTTGAACACGACGACCACCGCGACCGCGGGCCGGGACGGGAGCACCATGAAGGCCTGCGGGCAGATCCCGAAGAGCGCGAACGTCGCGGTCGGGGCGATGAGGACCGCCGGAGTGAACAGCGCCGCGAGCAGCACGAGGTAGACGGCCCCACGCCGCCGGTCGTCGTCCGCGATCGCCGGCCGGCCGACCAGGAGATAGACCGGCAGGATCGCGGCCATGAGGCACGCGGCCAGGGCCCGGTGCGGGGTGAGCGGGCCCTCCAGCGCGATGGCCCCGGCCGGGATGAGCGTCGCGGCGCCGAGCATCAGCTCCCAGCCGAGCAGCGACTGCCAGGCGTGCGGGCCGGCCGGGTCGGCGGGCCGGCCCGGCCGCATCAGCGGGATGGGGATCCGCGCGGCCGGGCCGGCCGGTGGGACGCTCATCCGTCGCGCCGGCCCTTCCAGCGGAAGGTCGTCAGGCACAGCACCAGCCCTCCGACGACCCAGGCGCCCAGAACCAGGGCGACCCGGTCGAGTTCGTACGATCCGGTCGCCTCCAGTGTGGCACCGGCGTCACCCAGGAAGACCGAGCGGAAGCCCTGGCACATCCACTTGAGGGGGAAGAACGAGGCGATCCGGTCCAGCCAGTCGGGCAGGTCGGCGGTCGGGATGAACACCCCGGAGATGAACTGCAGCACCACGAACGGCATCGCGATCACCGCGCTGGCGCTCTTGCCCGACCGGGGCAGGCTGCTGACCGCGACGCCCAGCAGGGAGGCGCCGAGCACGCCGAGCACGAACACCCAGGCGAAGGTCAGCCAGTCGGAGAGCGCCGAGGGGAGCTCCAGTTCGAACATCGCCACCCCGATGGCCAGCAGGATCACGACCTGGACGGCGGAGACGAGCAGCGTGTTGAGCGCCTTGCCGGCGAAGTAGGCGGCCGGCGGCATCGGCGTGCCCGCCAGCCGCTTGAGCGTGCCGTCGTCGCGGTCCATCGCGATGCCGATGCCGAGGTTCTGGAAACCGGTCATGGTCGCCGAGCCGATGAGGCCGGCCACGTAGAGCTGCGAGACGTTGAGGCCGGTGCCCTCCAGTTCCTGCGAGAAGATCGACCCGAAGATCACCAGCAGGACGATCGGGAAGGAGAAGGTGAAGATCACCGCGTCCTTCTCCCGGAAGAACAGCCGGGTCTCGAACGCGGCCCGGGACAGCCCGACCCGGAACGCGGAGGGCGGTGCGGCGGGTGCGCGCGGGGGCGCGGGCCGGGCGGGGCGGGTGGCGGTCTGGCTCATCGGATCTCCTTGAAGCGTCGGGGACCTCCGCCCTCAGGCGTGGGGAGGAGGTCGGTCGGCCCTCCGCCGCCGGGACGCAGGCGTGCGCGCCGGGTGTGCCCGTGCGCCGGGGCCGCCCCCGCGGGGGCGGCCCCGGCCACCGGGGACGGGGAGGGTGGAGGGGGCGGAGGTCAGCCCTCGATCAGGCGGAGGTAGGTCTCCTCCAGGGACGGGCGGGTCACCGTCAGCTCCGGGATCTCGCCGCCGAAGCGGCGGCTCAGCTCCAGCACGGTCTCGGTGGGGTTGTCGGTCTCCACGGACCCGCCGGCCCAGCGGACCGTGGCGGCGGCGGTGGCCCGGCCGCCCAGGGTGGCGGGCTCGCCCTCGGCCACGATCCGCCCCTTGGCGATCACCGCCACCCGGTCGGCCAGCGCCTCGGCCTCGTCCAGGTAGTGGGTGGTCAGCACGATCGTGGTGCCCCGGTGGGCCAGCCCCCGGACCAGGTCCCAGAACCTCCGCCGGGCCTCGGGATCGAACCCGGTGGTCGGCTCGTCCAGGAAGAGCAGCTCGGGGCGGCCGATCACGCCGAGCGCCACGTCCACCCGGCGCCGCTGGCCGCCGGAGAGCTCCCGGATCCGCTTGCCGGCCTTGTCCGCCAGCCCGACCCGCTCGATCACCTCGTCGGGGTCCTCGGCGTCCGGGTAGAAGCCCGCGAAGTGCCGGACGGTCTCCCGCACCGTGGCCTCGGTCATGTCCCCGGCCGTCTGCAGCACCACGCCGACCCGGGAGCGCCACGCGCGGGTCGGCCGTCCCGGGTCCACCCCCAGCACGCTGACCTCGCCGGCGTCCCTGCGCCGGTAGCCCTCCAGGATCTCCACCGTGGTGGACTTCCCGGCCCCGTTGGGGCCGAGGATCGCGAACACCTCGCCCGCGTGGACGTCGAGGTCGATGCCCCCGACCGCCTGCACGTCGCCGTAGCGCTTGGCCAGGCCGCGCACCCGCACCGCTGTCGTCGTCATGCCTCAAGCCTCGCGCCGGCGGGGGTCCGGGGGTACCGACGGCCGGTGGAACCCCGTGTCCTCCGTTCGGTGGACACGCACCCGGTGGACACGCCGCTCCGCGGACGCGGCCCGGAGGGCACGGCGCCCCGGGGCGCCGGCCGGACGGCACGGCCGTACGGCCGGCGCTAGAACAGCGTGGGGTTCTCCGGCTCGATGCCGCGCAGCGCGTCGTAGTCCAGGGTCACGCAGGCGATGCCGCGGTCGGCGGCCAGCACGCGGGCCTGCGGCTTGATCTCCTGGGCGGCGAAGATCCCCCGGACCGGGGCCAGCAGCGGGTCGCGGTTGAGCAGCTCCAGATAGCGGGTGAGCTGCTCGACCCCGTCGATCTCGCCCCGTCGCTTGATCTCCACGGCCACGGTGGCGCCGCCGCCGTCGCGGCAGAGGATGTCCACCGGCCCGATCGCCGTCATGTACTCCCGGCGGATCAGCGTGTATCCCGGGCCGAGCGTGGTGATGTGCTCGGCCAGCAGCTCCTGCAGGTGGGCCTCGACCCCGTCCTTGATCAGCCCGGGGTCCACGCCCAGCTCGTGGCTGGAGTCGTGGAGGATCTCCTCCATGGTGAGGACGAGCTTCTCACCGGTCTTGCCGTGGGTCACCGTCCAGGTGCCGTCCTCCTCGCGGAGCCTGCACGGCGGGTTCATCCAGTTGAGCGGCTTGAACGCGCGGCCGTCTGAGTGGATCGACACGCTGCCGTCCGCCTTGAGGAGGATGAGCCGGGGCGCCATCGGGAGATGGGCGGTGAGCTTTCCCACGTAGTCCACGCTGCACCGAGCGATAACCAGCCGCATGGCCGACAACCCTACCGGCCGGGCGGGACCGGCCGCCCCGCGAAACCGGCGACCGCCCGGACGGCACGGCCCGCCGCCGCGGGACGCTCCGCGGCGGCGGGCCGTGCGCGCGCTGGTGCGGGATGGGCCGTGCGCGCGCTGGTGCGGGGCGCGGTCGCGTGCCGGCGCGCGACCGCGCCCCCCTCAGCGCACGGCCTCCGAGAACTTGACCCGCGCCCCCGTGCGGATGACCGCGCGCTCGTAGACGCGGGCGCCGACGGCGAGCATGGCCGCCGTCGCGGCGACCATCAGGGCCGCCGCCAGGCCGATCTCCCACAGCGGCACCTCGGTGCCGGCCGTGCGGACAGGCATGACCAGGGAGGAGAACGGCGGGACGAACGACATGACGCGGGCCACGGCGCTGCCGGGCTCCATGGTGGCGAAGAAGGCCACGAGGTAGGAGCCCATGAACAGCACCTGCATCGGGGTCAGGACGCTGCCCACCTCCTCCTGCCGGGAGACCAGCGAGCTCAGCGCCGCCGCCATCGTCGAGAAGAAGGCGTAGCCGAGCAGGAACCAGAGCACGATGCCGAGCATGATGCCGGTCATGCCCGGCGGCAGGTCGACGGCGAAGCCGGACGCCGCGGCGGCGCCGAGGCCGACCACGATGATCACCAGCAGGTTGGCCAGGGCGAGCAGGCCGAGGCCCGCGATCTTGCCGCCGAGCAGCTGCCAGGGGCGGATCGAGGTGAGCAGGATCTCCACGATCCGGCTGCCCTTCTCCTCGACCACGCCCATCGCGACGAACATGGCGGCCTGCATGAGCAGGAAGAACAGCACGATGATCACGGTGGTCGCGATGCCCGCGCGCGCGGCCGCGTAGCGGGTGTCGGCGCCGACGGAGACCTGCTCCAGCGGGGCCACCCGCATCGCCTCGGCGACCTCGGCGGGGTCCAGGCCCGCGGCGGCGAGCTGCCTCTGCGTCTGCGCCGTCTGGTGGGCGCTCTGCAGGATCACGTCCAGCTCCCGGTCCACCTCGCCGTCGGCCAGCACCTTCCGGTCGCCCACCACGGCCGCGTCCATCTCGCCGTCGAGGAGCGCCCCGCGGGCGGCGGCCTCGTCGGCGAGCGGCCGGACGGTGATCGCGGCGGCCTCGTCCTGCCCGGCCTCGGTGAGCGGCTTCACGGTGACCGCGGTGTCACCGGGGGTCCCGTCCTGGGTCCCGGTCAGCGCGGCCTGCAGGGCCGGGGAGCCGACGACGCCCACCGTGTAGGAGTCGGGGCCGTCGAAGGCCTTGGGCAGGAAGGCGAGCGCGCCGACCAGCAGCGCGCTCAGGGCGAGCCCGATGAGGTATCCCTTCGTGCGGCCGCGCGTGGCGATCTCCCGCCGCGCGACCAGCCACAGACCGCTCATGCCGCTCATGCCACCGCCTCCCTGAAGATCTCGGTGAGGGAGGGCCGCTCCCAGCCGAAGTGCTCGACGGTGCCCGCCGCCGCGGCGGCCCGCAGGATCTCCTGGCCGTCGCCGTCCACGCCGGCCACGAGCACCTCGTCCCCCTCGTCCGTCACCTCGCCGGGCAGGCCGGCCGCCCAGCCGGGGGCCGCGTCCCGGACGACCACCTTCAGCACGCCGCGTCCCTCCCGGGCCCGCAGCTCCTCCACGGTGCCGGTGGCCACCATGCGCCCGGCGGAGACGATGCCGACCGCGTCGCAGAGCCGCTCCACCAGGTCCAGCTGGTGGCTGGAGAACAGCACAGGGACGCCCGCGCGGCACCGCTCGGCGAGCACCTCGACCAGCGCGTCGACGGCGAGCGGGTCGAGGCCGGAGAAGGGCTCGTCCAGGACCAGCGCCTCGGGGTCGTGCACCAGCGCGACGGCGAGCTGGACCCGCTGCTGGTTGCCCAGGGAGAGCGACCCCACCTCGTCGCCCGCCCGCCCGGTGAGCGAGAGCCGTTCGAGCAGGTCCGCGGTGGCGCCGCGGGCGGCCGCCGCCGACAGGCCGTTGAGGCGGCCGAAGTACTCCACCTGCTCGGCGACCTTCATCTTCTGGTACAGGCCGCGCTCCTCCGGCATGTAGCCGAACCTCCGCCGGTCGGCGAAGGCCAGCGGCCCGCCGTTCCAGCGCACCTCGCCGGCGTCGGCCGTCAGCACGCCCATAAGGATGCGCATCGTGGTGGTCTTGCCGGCGCCGTTGGCCCCCACGAAGCCGAACATCTCGCCCGGCCGCACGGTGAAGGACACGCCCGCCAGCGCGGTCTTGTCGCCGTAGCGTTTGCGCAGGTCGTCAATCTCGATCATGGGGGGATCCCGTCATCAGTCGCTGGAGCACGGAAACGTAGGTGTCGAAGGCGCGGCGCCCGGAGTCGGTGAGCGAGAGCCGGGTGCGCGGGCGTTTGCCCACGAAGGACTTCTCCACCTCGACGTAGCCGGCCTCCTCCAGGGTGAGGATGTGTTTGGAGAGCAGGGAGTCGCTCACCTCGATCGTGTCGCGCAGGAAGCGGAACTCCGCCTTCTCCGCGGCGGCCAGCGCGGCCATGATCGAGAGCCGGACCGGGGCGTGGATGACGTCGTCCAGCTCGTGGCGGGGATGGGAGCCGCTCATCGCGGCGTCCTCAGGATCCGTCCTCCCGCGTAGAGCAGCGGGAGACCTGTGGCCGCCGCCAGTGCGGCCGCCGAAGCGGTCCGGCCGCCGCCGGGCTCTCCGGGCCGGAGGAAGACCGCGGCCGGCAGCGCGGCCGTGGTCATGCCGAGATAGGCCAGGTGCACGACGCCCCCGGCTCTGGTGGCCCAGGCGATCGCGCGGTCCCGCGCACCGAGCCTCCCGTGGTGTCTGGCGGACATCCCCACCAGGGGCCCCCGCGGGATCGCCGCCGAGAACTGGAGCCGGCGCGGTCCCAGCAGGACGGCCGCCCGGTAGGCGGCCGTCGCGGCTCCGGCGAGGAGATGGACCAGCCCGGCCTTCCCCGCCGACCGCCGCACCCGCCGCTCGAAGTCGCCGATCCGCCGGAGCGCCTCCTCGGCGGTGAACTCGTCTTCCACTTTTCCTCCCTTGCTCATCTATTCAAACCGTATCTATTATTCAACTATCATTCAAGTAGTTTCCGGGGACCGGATTTTGGGCCGGGCGGTACGTCTCTGGGAGACTGGGCGGGTACGGGGCGCCGGGCCCCGCCAGGACATACGCGCCGGTGAGATGAGGAGAGGGATGGCGAACACCTTTGAGACGGTCGGCGTGGTCGGCCTCGGCACGATGGGCGCGGGGATCGCCGAGGTGTTCGCCCGTGCCGGGATCGCGGTCGTCGGGGTGGAGGCCGACCCCGCGGCGCTGGAGCGCGGCCGGGGCCACCTGGAGGGCTCCACGGGCAAGGCGCTGGCGCGGGGCAGGCTCACCGAGGCCGAGCGGGACGGGATCCTCGGCCGGGTGACCCTCACCACCTCCCTGGGCGATCTGGCGGACTGCGACCTGGTCGTCGAGGCCGTCCCCGAGATCATGGACGTCAAGCGGTCCCTCTTCACCGAACTGGACCGGATCTGCAAGCCGTCCGCGGTGCTCGCCACCAACACCTCCTCGCTCCCGGTCACCGCGATCGCGGCCACCACCTCCCGGCCCGGCCGGGTGGTGGGCATGCACTTCTTCAACCCGGCGCCGGTCATGAAGCTGGTCGAGGTGGTCCGCACGGTGACCACCGAGGACGGGCTGGCCGACGACGTCGCGGCCCTCGCCCGCAGGCTCGGCAAGACCCCCGTGACCGTCGGCGACCGCGCCGGGTTCGTGGTGAACCGGCTGCTCCTGCCGTACCTCAACCACGCGGCCGTCCTGCTGGAGAGCGGCCTGGCCACCCGCGACGGCATCGACACCGCGATGCGGCTCGGTGCGGGCTTCCCGATGGGCCCCCTCACCCTGCTCGACCTGATCGGCCTCGACACCTCCTACGAGATCTGCGAGGCCCTGTTCGCGGAGAGCCGCGAGCGCCGCCACGCCCCGGCCCCGCTCCTGCGCGAGCTCGTCGCCGCCGGGCTGCTCGGCCGCAAGTCCGGACGGGGCTTCTACGGCGAGGAGGCGCCCTCGACGCCCTCCTCCGAGGAGAAGCCGTCGGTGAGCACCGTCGCGGTCGTCGGCGAGGAGACCGAGGCCGGGGGGTTCGCCGACCGGCTGGCGGCCGCGGGGTTCAAGACCGCGGGGCCGGAGGAGGCCGAGCTGGTCGTCGCCCTCTCCCGCACCCCGGTGGCGCGCCGGGCCGTACGGCTGGCGCACCCGGACCGCCTCGTCGGCCTGAACCTGGTCGGGGAGCAGGTCGCCGAGGTCGCCTCCACCGTGCTGACCTCGCCCGGCGCCGAGCAGGTGGCCGCGGGCCTGGTGCGCATCCTCGGCCGGACCCCCGTGGTGTGCAGGGACCGGGCCGGGTTCGTGGTCGGGGCCCTCCTCTACCCCCACCTGAACGACGCCGTGCGGATGCACGAGTCCGGCTACGCCTCGGTGGAGCAGATCGACACGGCCATGCGGCTCGGCTGCGGCTACCCCGCCGGGCCGTTCGAGATGCTCGACCGGCTGGGCCTGGAGACCGTCCGCGACGGCCTGCGCGACCTCTACGCCGAATACCGCGACCCCTCGCTGTCCCCCGCGCCGCTGCTGGAGCGGCTCGTCACGGCCGGCGTGCGGAGCATCCGCGACCTGCCGTCATGAGCCCGCGCAGATCACGGCGGATGGACCCCTTCGACCGGGGCGGGAACCGGGGCTCCACCCGGCCGATCGGGCACTCCGTGTCCGGCGTCGACCAGATCGAGGAATGGCCGGACGGGGACTGGCACGTGCGCCGGGTCACCGGCCCGGGCGCCGGGAAGGTCTACCGGTGCCCCGGATGCGACCAGGAGATCGCCCCCGGGCTGCCGCACCTGGTGAGCTGGCCCGCCTGGCGGGGCGGCGAGGACGAGCGCAGGCACTGGCACACCGCCTGCTGGCGCAACCGGAGCAGGCGCGGCCCCGGCCGGACCCGTTACTGAGCGCCGTCACAGAAAGGCCGCCGGGCCGGCGGCCCGGCCCGGCGGCCGACCAGGAGAAGGAGAAGGATGGAGATCCGGGCCTCTACGGTCCTGCCCGCGCGGCGCGAGCCGATCGAGCTGCACACCGGTGACGGGCTGACCCTCGTCGGAGAGCTGGCCCTGCCGGCGGAGCGCCCTGCGGTGGCCACGCTGGTCTGCCTGCATCCGCTGCCCACGCACGGCGGCATGATGGACAGCCACGTCTACAAGAAGGCCGCCAACCGGCTGCCCGCCCTCGCCGACCTGGCGGTGCTGCGCTTCAACACCCGCGGCACCACCTCCGAGCGGGGCACCTCCGAGGGGTCCTTCGACGGCGGGGAGGGCGAGCGGTTCGACGTCGCCGCCGCCCTGGAGTACGCCGAGTTCCACGACCTGCCCCGGCCCTGGCTGGTCGGCTGGTCCTTCGGCACGGAGCTGGCGCTCCGGTGGGGCCACGACCCTCTGGTCCAGGGCGCGATCCTGCTCTCGCCGCCGCTGCGCCGGGCCGGGGACGCCGACCTCGACGCGTGGGCGGCGTTCGGCCGCCCGCTGGTCGCCCTGGTCCCGGAGTTCGACGACTACCTGCGGCCGGACGAGGCGCGCGAGCGCTTCGCCCGGGTCCCGCAGGCGGAGGTCGTCGGCGTGGAGGGGGCCAAGCACCTGTGGGTCGGTGAGCCGTACGTGCGGATCGTGCTGAACGAGATCGTCCGCCGGGTGAACCCCGCAGCCCACCCCCTGCCCACCGAGCTCCCCCAGGCATGAGGCGCCCGCGGGCGGGGGGGCGCGCCCCCGCCCGCGTTCCCGCGTTCCCGTCGGTCCCGCGCTCCCGCCCGGCAGGTTCCGTCGGGCCGCTGGCTCCGTCCGGTCGCGCGGGACCGGATCGGTGACACGTCGGGCGCCGAGGGATGTCAGATCGGCGGTCCCGGATTACGGTGGACGGCGTGCGCCTGTACACCCGATCGGCGGGCGAGGGACTTCCGGTCGTCCTTCTCCACGCGTTCCCGATGTCATCGACGATGTGGCTGGCCCAGCGTGAGGGCCTCGCCTCGATCTGCAAGGTGATCACTCCGGACCTGCGCGGCTTCGGCGGCTCGCGGCTCGGCGACGACGAGCCCTCGATCGACGTGATGGCCGACGACGTCGCGCGCCTCCTCGACGAGGAGGGCGTCGACCGGGCCGTCGTCGGCGGCCAGTCCATGGGCGGCTACGTCACCATGGCCCTGTGCCGGCGCCATCCCGACCGGGTCCTGGGGGTGGTCCTCGCCGACACCAAGGCGACCGCCGACCCCGAGGCGGCCAGGGCCAACCGCGAGCGCATCGCCGCCGCCGTCCTCGACCGCGGCCCCTCGGTCCTGGTGGAGGAGGTGCTGCCCGGACTGGTCGGGTCCACCACCAGGCAGCGCCGGGCGATGGTCTTCGGCCGGATCCGGGGCCTGGTCCAGGCGGCCCCGCCCGGCGCCGCCGCCTGGGCCCAGCGGGCCATGGCGTCCCGCCCCGACTCCTTCGAGACCCTGCGCGGCCTCAAGGCGCCGGCCCTGGTGATCGTGGGGGAGGAGGACGAGCTCTCCCCGCTCTCCGACGCGGAGGCGATGGTCGAGGCGGTGCCCGACGGCCGCCTGACGGTGATCGAGAAGGCCGGCCACCTGAGCGCGATCGAGCAGCCCGAGGCCTTCAACCGCGCGGTGACCGAGTTCCTCAAGGAGCGCGTCCTCTGACTCCCGGGCGCCCCGCGGTGTTCCCCGGGCGTCCTGCGGCGTCTCCTGGCACGCCCGCCGGGCGCGGTCCCCCCCGCGGGCGGTGCGCGTGCCGTACGGCACGGCGGAGACCTGAGCCGTACGGCAGGCGGAGACGGAGAGAGCCCGGCGACCCGCGAAGGGTGCCGGGCTCTCTGCGTGGTAGCCGTCGTCAGCGCCTCAGGGGCGGGGTGGTCCTACTCCTGCCACCACTCCGCGTCGTCCTCGGTCTTGTCGGCCTTGGCGGGAGCCGCCGGGACCGGCCTGTCGGCGGCACCGTTGGCGGGGGCGGCGATGGCCGGCTTCGGCGGGGCCGCGGTGACCGCGGGCTCCGGGTCGGCGGCCGGGAGCGGCGCGCCACCGAGCAGCTGGCGGAGCTGCGCCAGGTGGCTGGTGATGCTGTCGCGCTGGCGGGTCAGCTCGTCGACCTGGCGCTGGGCGACCGAGCGGCTCCGCTCGGCCTCGGCCTTGGCCTCGGAGACGATCGTCTCGGCGCTGGCCTTGGCCTCGGAGACGATCTGGTCGGCGTTCTTGCGGGCGTTGGCCAGCAGCTGCTTGGCGTGGGTGTCGGCCTCGCGGCGGGTCTGCTCGGCCTGCTGGGTGGCCTTGGTGGCCCGCTGCTCGGCGGTGGCCGCCCGCTGCTCGGCCTCGGCGACCAGCTTCTGGGTGGCGGCCTGCGCGGTGGCGTGGCGCTCGGCCTCCTGGCGCTCGGCCTCCTCGCGGCGGGCGGCGAGCTGGATCTCGAACTCGGCCTCGTCCTGGGCGCGCTTGGCCTCGGACTCCTCCAGGACCCGCTGGGCCTGGGCGCGCATCTCGTCGGCCTGGCGCTTGGCCGTGGTGAGGATCTCGTCGCGCTCGCGCTTGGTCGAGGCGCGCAGCTGGGCGACCTCGCGCTCGGTGGTGGTGCGGAGCTTGGCGATCTCCCGCTCGGCGTCGGCGCGCTTCTCGGCGACCTCGTGGTCGGCGGTGGCCCGCAGCTTGGCGACCTCGCGCTCGGTGGTGGAGGTGAGCTCGTCGGCCTCGCGGCGGGCGGTCGAGCGGATCTCCTCGGCCTCGCGCTCGGCGGTGCTGCGCATGTCGTCGGCCTCGCGGGTGGCCAGGGCCCGCTTCTCGGCCGCCTCGTTCTCCGCGGCGGCGCGCATGTCCGCGGCCTCGACCTTGGCCGCGGCCTTGATCTCGTTGGCCTCGGCCCGGGCGGCCTGGACGAGCTCGGTGGCCTGCTCCTCGGCGAGGCGGAGCAGCTGCTCGATCCGGGCACCGAGGCCGGAGTAGGTCGGGCGCTCCTGCTCCTGCAGCTGCCGCTGGGAGTCGGCCAGGTCCCGCTGCAGGCTCTGGATCTGCTCGCGGGCCTGCCGCAACTCCCCGTCGAGCTGCTTCAGGTGCTCGTGGACCTGGTGCCGGTCAAAGCCCCGGAGCACCACGTCGAATTCCCGGGTGGGGGAGTCCTCGAAGAAGTTGTTGAGCTGGGCGTCGATGTCGGACTGCATGGAGGCTCGATCCTGGGTTGTCGAGACGGCTACACGGGCCGGACGGGGGGTTCGGGCATCCGAGGCGGGAGCCGTGGCGGGATCCACGTCCGGTGGTACGCCAGCGTACTCCGCCGCTGCCGCGTTGGCCTCCTCCTCCGACTATCTGCGCGACTTGTTACGTATGAGCGTTTCTTGCGTTCGGCATGATCAGGACCGCCGCGGCGGCGCCTGGACGAGCTCGGTGAGCATGCCGCCGACGTCCTTGGGGTGGAGGAAGGCGATGGAGGAGCCCATCGAGCCGTGCCGGGGCTTGTCGTCCAGGAGGCGGACGCCCCTGCCGCCGATCGTCCCGAGCGCCTCCTCCACGTCCGGGACGCCGAAGGCGACGTGGTGCACCCCCTCGCCGCGCTTGGCGAGGAAGCGCCCCACCGGGGTGTCGGGGCCGAGCGGCTCCAGCAGCTGGATGTAGGAGCCGCCGCCGTCGCCGTCGGCGATGTGCAGCATCGCCTCCTTGACGCCCTGCTCCTCGTTGACCTCCCTGGCCACCACGGTCAGCTCGAAGACGCGCTCGAAGAAAGCGATCTTCTCCTCCAGGTCGTGGCAGGCGATTCCCACATGGTCGATGCGCATGAACATAGGACCATCCTCCATGGCGGTCGTGCGTGTACCCATGGGTATCGTGGCAAACGCGCCGTGTCCTCCGCGAGGGCGCGCCGGTGAGCGGGACCGGGGCGACGAGGCCCCGGATCCGAGGGAAGGGCACCGGCCGCCGTCCGGCCGCGGCGCGCAGCGCTGCCATCGACACAGGGAGGCCCCTCCATGCCCGGTTCCGTCATCGTCGCCGGAGCTCGTACCCCCATCGGCCGGCTTCTCGGCTCGCTGTCCGGCCTGTCGGCCGCCGAACTCGGCGGCATCGCCATCAAGGCCGCGCTGGAGCGCTCCGGCGTCGCCCCCGAGGCCGTGCAGTACGTGATCATGGGCCAGGTGCTCCAGGCCGGCGCGGGCCAGATCCCCTCCCGCCAGGCGGCGGTGAAGGCCGGGATCCCGATGACCGTGCCGTCGCTGACGATCAACAAGGTCTGCCTCTCCGGCATGGACGCGATCGCCCTCGCCGACCAGCTCATCCGGGCCGGCGAGTTCGACATCGTGGTGGCGGGCGGCATGGAGTCGATGTCGAACGCCCCGCACCTGCTGCCCGGCCTGCGCAGGGGCGTCAAGTACGGCGACGCCGGCATCGTGGACTCGATGGCGCACGACGGCCTCACCGACGCCTACGACCAGGTGTCCATGGGCGAGTCCACCGAGCGGCACAACGCCCGCCTGGGCCTGACCCGTGAGGAGCAGGACGCCTTCTCCGCCCGCTCCCACCAGCTCGCCGCCGCCGCGATCAAGAACGGCGTCTTCGACGACGAGATCGTCCCGGTCGAGATCCCGCAGCGCAGGGGCGAGCCGGTGCTCTTCTCCGCCGACGAGGGCGTGCGCGGCGACACCACCGTCGAGACCCTGGCCAAGCTCCGCCCGGCGTTCGCCCCCGACGGCACGATCACCGCGGGCTCCGCCTCGCAGATCTCCGACGGCGCCTGCGCCGTGGTGGTGATGTCCAAGGCCAAGGCCGAGGAGCTCGGCCTGCCCTGGCTGGCCGAGATCGGCGCCCACGGCAACGTGGCCGGGCCGGACAACTCGCTGCAGTCGCAGCCGGCCAACGCGATCAAGCACGCCCTCGGCAAGCAGGGGCTGACGGTCGGCGACCTCGACCTGCTGGAGATCAACGAGGCCTTCGCCCAGGTCGTCCTCCAGTCGACCAAGGAGCTCGGCGTCCCCCTCGACAAGGTCAACGTCAACGGCGGCGGCATCGCCCTCGGCCACCCGATCGGCGCCTCCGGCGCCCGCATCGTCCTGACCCTCGCCCACGAGCTCAGGCGCCGGGGCGGCGGGCTCGGCGCGGCGGGCCTGTGCGGCGGCGGCGGCCAGGGCGACGCGCTGATCATCCGCGTTCCCTCCGCGTGACGCCCGAGGCCCGGGGCCCCGCGGCGGGGCCCCGCGGCGCCCGCCAGTCCGAACGCGACGATCCGGTGGATGGAGACGGAATGGACCTGGACCTCCTGGTCGAGGGAGTGCGTCAGGGGCGGCCCCGGGCGGTGGCCCGGCTGATCACCATGGTGGAGAACGGCTCGCCGCTGCTGCGGGAGATCTCCGCCGAGCTCGTGAGGCTCTGCGCCGACCGGCCGGAGCGGGCCCGGATCATCGGGCTCACCGGCTCGCCGGGGGTGGGCAAGTCCACCTCCACCGCGATGCTGGTCCGGACGTTCCGCGAGCGCGGGGCGAAGGTCGGGGTGCTGGCGGTGGACCCGTCCTCGCCGTTCACCGGCGGGGCGCTGCTGGGCGACCGGGTGCGGATGCAGGACCACGCCACCGACTCCGGCGTGTTCATCCGCTCCATGGCCAGCCGCGGGCACCTGGGCGGCCTGGCCTGGGCGGCCCCGCAGGCGCTGCGCGTGCTGGAGGCCGCGGGCTGCGAGGTCATCCTCGTCGAGACCGTGGGCGTCGGCCAGGCCGAGGTCGACATCGCCTCCCTGGCCGACAGCACCGTCGTCCTGCTCGCCCCGGGCATGGGCGACGGCGTCCAGGCCGCCAAGGCGGGCATCCTGGAGATCGCCGACGTGTTCGTGGTGAACAAGGCCGACCGCGACGGGGCCCAGGCGGTGGTCCGCGAGCTGCGCAACATGCTCGCCCTGACCGAGCGCGACTGGCGCCCGCCGATCGTGCCGACGGTGGCGGCCCGGGGCGAGGGCGGCGAGGACGTGGCCGACGCCCTGGACGCGCACCTGGCGCACCTGCGGGGGTCGGGGGAGCTGGAGCGCCGCCGCCGGGCCAGGGCGCGCGACGAGATCGAGGCCATCGCCCTGGCCGCGCTGCGCTCCCGGTTCGCCCACCTGCACGGCGACAGCCGCCTGGACGCGCTCGCCGCGCGGGTCCTGGCCGCCGAGACCGACCCCTACGGCGCGGCCGACGAGCTGCTGGCCTCGCTCACCTGACCGCCGGGCCCGCCGTAGGGCCCGGCCGGGGCGATCCCGGGCGCGCGCCGGCCGGAGAGGCGGGCGCGCGCCCGGGCGGGTGCCCCCGGGGCGAGCCGCCCGGCGGGCCGGTTCAGGGGCCGTCGGAGAACTCCACGGTCACCTTGTCGAAGCCGAGACCGGTCAGCATGCCCGTCAGCATCGCCTTGGTGTTCTGGTCGGCGCGGTCGCGCAGGTCGCTCGCGAGGGCGGCCTCGGCGATCTTCTTCTCGGCCAGCGTGTAGAGCTCCCGCTGGTCGGCCGGGGAGGAGGACAGCAGGTCCCCGACCCGGTCGAAGAGGCCGCGCTGCTGGTCGTAGACGTAGGAGCGCCGGTTGTCGAGGTTGGGCTTCTCCAGCTGGGCGCGCGGGAGCCGCACCGTGACCGCGGTGCGGTCGGGGGAGACGGTGAGCGCGCCGGAGGACAGCCCCGAGAAGTCGACGTAGGCGTCGACGCCTCCCGCGCCGACGAAGAGGGTCCGGGTGCCCTTGATGGCGTCGGGCAGGAAGGCGGCGTCCTTCTCCAGGTCGACGATGACCTGGAAGTTCCCGGTGGCCGCCTCGAAGCGGCTGAGGTCGTGGATGGACTGCAGCAGGACGGGCTGGCTGCGGTCGACCGTGTCCTCGCCGAAGGGGTTCAGCCACGACCAGGTGAGCCGGGCCCCCACGACCAGCAGGACCACGGCGACGAGGAGCCCGGCCAGGAGGCGCAGGCGACGCCGGCGGGGCGCGGCCGGGGCGGCCTCGGCAGGCGCTTGCGGGGGAGCGTTCACGGCGGTCTTCTTCCCTCGGGAGCCGCTTTCTCACCCCCGACCCTATGCCGATCCCGCCGGGGGCGCGCTCCGCGACCGCTCCCTCAGGGGCGTGCCCCGTGCCCGGGGGCCTGGCCGCGGGCTCCGCCGTCCCGCCGCTCCGCCCGGGGGCCCTGCTCCCGCCCGGCGCCGTCCCGGTGCCCGCGCGGCTCGTCCCCCACGCGCCGGCGCGGCTGCCCGGCGGAGCCGGGGCCGGGAGGGACGGCCGGGCGGGCGAAGCGCACGTCCTCGGGGGCCTCGGGCGCCTGCTGGAGCCGCTCGGCGCGGGGCGACCTGTCGAGCCGGTCGCCGGCGGCCCGGTCGTCCGGTCCGCCCGCGCCCTCGTCCCGCCCGCCGTCCGCCGGCCGGTCCGTCCTGGCGTGCCGCGGTTCCCGGCGGGTGTCGCGGGTGTCCTGGGGCGAGCCCTGGGGCTGCTCGCCCGGGGTCGCCTGGGCGCCGAAGTGCGTGCTCTGCAGCCGGCAGCCGGTGAAGTCGGCGTAGTGGAGGCGGAGCCAGCCGCGCCGCTGGCTCTCGGTCAGGCCGGAGAACCACGCGGCGGCGTACTGGTGCTCGGGCAGCGGGCCGCCGGGCAGCGGTTCGCCGCGCAGCCAGGCGGTCACGATGTCGCGGTATCCGTCGGCGGGGGTGCCGTCGCACTCCTTGGCCAGGCTCTCCACGAACTCGTCGGCCGCGCGGTCGGCGAACCCGGCGGACAGGTCGTCGACGTGGACCGGGACCACGCCCGGCGGGAGGACGACGTTGTCGCGCCGGGGGCGCTGCTCGACCCGGGAGAACTCGCCCGGCGTGCCGGCCAGCCGGGAGGCGATCTTGACGAACGCCGCGCCGAGCTCGTCCAGCCCCGTGCGCATCCCCGGGTGCACGCAGACCATGATCGGCCACTCCTGGCAGCTGTAGACCACCCGCTGGACCGTGACCTGCCGCGGCTCGCCGAGCAGCCGGGCGACGCCGGTGCCCGCGGCCAGCACGGCGAGCAGCGCGGCGGCCAGCACGAGGGCCTGGCGGGTCACGACGGCGGCCCAGCCCAGCAGGAGCGCGGCGCTGACGCCCAGCAGCCAGAGCGTCTGGTCGGTGAAGGCCGCCGCGCTCAGCCCCTGGAAGAGGTCGTACGGCTCCCGCGTGGTGGGGGCGAGCCGGTCGGCCCAGGTCGAGCCGTCGGCCAGCCAGCTGAACAGGCCGTAGCAGCCGAGCCCGGCGAACACCGGGGTGATCGTCCAGGGCAGCAGCCAGCCGGTCACCCAGCCGATGGTGACGTACAGCGCCAGCCCGGACACGCCCATGATCAGGCCGCTGGGCAGCAGCCGCCCCGCCTGCTCGCTGAGCATGATCTTCACCGCGAGCACCAGCACCGTGGCGGTGTAGGAGCCCATGACGACCACCAGGATCGCCAGCGGCGCGCGGACCGCCTGCCATGTCGTCAGCGACCTGTCGCCCGTCGCGCGCCGTCTGCGCACCGCCACCCAGGCGGCGAACGCGGCGGCGACCGGCCCGGTGATCTTCAGGGAGCCGATGAGGGCGACGACGATGTTCTCCCAGGCGCTGACACCGGGAATGAGGACGCTCCACGCCGCGACTACGCCGAGCACGAGCAGGACGGCGACCGCCACCAACGCGCTCTGCTGGAGTTCCTCGCGTGAAACGCCCCTGTGCTCACGCACCGGCCGGCGCGGGCCGGGCCCACGCCGCGTCCACCGGGCCGGAGCCCGGACCGCGGTCCGGGACGGAGCCGGCGCGGCGCGCGAACGCCTTCGAATCGTCGTCCATCAAGCACCCCCCGTGCGGTGAATGTGCGGAGCCGTTCCCCTCGGCGTCCGGTCCGGCCCGCTTCCCCCCGCGGGCCGGACGTAAGTCCCCGTCGCCGTTTGGCAGCGGCCTCACCATTCGATGTGGGAACCATAACTGAGTGTGACGTTTGGTGTCCGGGTTCTTGGCGAAGCCGTCATTGTGATCACTCTGCGTATATGGGCGAACCGGGACGAGGCCGCGCTACCGTAACCTCCGTGGCTACTGATCAGCTCAACCTGCCGTTCGACCCCATCGAGCGCGCCGCCCGGACGTGGCGCGACCGGTTCGGGCCGTCGTCGGCGATGGCCGCGGTCACCTCGATCATGAGAGCGCACCAGATCCTGCTGTCGCAACTGGACACGCTGCTCAAGCCGTATGACTTGACCTTTGCCCGGTACGAGGCGCTGGTTTTGCTGACCTTCAGCAAGAGCGGGGCGCTGCCGCTGTCCCGGATCGGCGAGCGGCTGATGGTGCACCCGACGAGCGTCACGAACACCGTGGACCGGCTGGAGCGGGCGGGGCTGGTGCGCCGGATGCGCAACCCGAGGGACGGCCGCGGGGTGCTGGCGGAGATCACCGACCGGGGCCGGGAGGTCGTGGCCCGGGCGACGGAGACGCTGATGGAGGCCGACTTCGCCATGGCGATGTACGGCGAGGCGGAGCTGCAGGAGATGTTCGCCCTGCTCAAGACCCTGCGGGTGGCGGCAGGGGACTTCGAGGGCTGACCGCGGCGGCCGCCCGTGCTCTGGCCAACAAATACTAGGACGTCCTAGTATTTTCTCCGGGCCCGTCCCGGCCCGCCCGGCCGCCCACCGGCGGCGGAGGCCGGGGAGGAGGGGCGCCGAGGCCACGAGCCGGACGGAGGGCAGGGTTATGAACGCCGAGGAGATCGAGGCGGGGCGGGCGCGCTGGCAGGCGCGGTTCGACCGGTCCGCCAAGCGCGACGCCGAGTTCCGGACGCTCTCCGGGCTGGAGGTGGATCCGGTCTACGGGCCCACCGGGGACGACCCGAGGTTCGAGCGCATCGGCTGGCCCGGCGAATACCCCTTCACCCGGGGCCTGCACGCCACCGGCTACCGCGGCAAGACCTGGACCATCCGGCAGTTCGCCGGCTTCGGCAACGCCCGGCAGACCAACGAGCGCTACAAGATGATCCTGGGCGCCGGCGGCGGCGGGCTGAGCGTGGCCTTCGACATGCCGACCCTGATGGGCCGCGACTCCGACGACCCGCGCTCGCTCGGCGAGGTCGGCCACTGCGGCGTGGCGATCGACTCGGCGATGGACATGGACCTGCTGTTCGACGGCATCCCGCTCGGCGACATCAC
This sequence comes from Planomonospora alba, assembly GCF_039534085.1. Taxonomy (NCBI): domain Bacteria; kingdom Bacillati; phylum Actinomycetota; class Actinomycetes; order Streptosporangiales; family Streptosporangiaceae; genus Planomonospora; species Planomonospora alba. Next base: position 179,496 of record NZ_BAAAUT010000002.1, on the reverse strand, counting down.
GACCTCCATGACGATCAGCGGCCCCGCCGTCCCGATCTTCTGCATGTACGTCGTGGCCGCCGAGCGGCAGGGCGTGCCCGCCGGCAGGCTCAACGGCACGCTCCAGACCGACATCTTCAAGGAGTACATCGCGCAGAAGGAGTGGCTGTTCGCCCCCGAGCCGCACCTGCGGCTGATCGGCGACCTGATGGAGTTCTGCGCCGCCGAGATCCCGGCCTACAAGCCGCTCAGCGTCTCCGGCTACCACATCCGCGAGGCCGGCTCCACGGCCGCGCAGGAGCTGGCCTTCACCCTGGCCGACGGCTTCGGCTACGTGGAGCTCGGCCTGTCCCGCGGGCTCGACGTCGACGTCTTCGCCCCCGGCCTGTCGTTCTTCTTCGACGCGCACATCGACTTCTTCGAGGAGATCGCCAAGTTCCGCGCCGCCCGCCGGATCTGGGCCCGCTGGATGCGCGACGTCTACGGCGCCAAGACCGACAAGGCGCAGTGGCTGCGCTTCCACACCCAGACGGCCGGGGTCTCGCTGACCGCGCAGCAGCCGTACAACAACGTGGTCCGCACCGCGATCGAGGCGCTGGCCGCGGTGCTCGGCGGGACCAACTCGCTGCACACCAACGCGCTGGACGAGGTGCTGGCGCTGCCCACGGAGAAGGCGGCCGAGATCGCGCTGCGCACCCAGCAGGTGATCATGGAGGAGACCGAGGTCGTCAACGTCGCCGACCCGCTCGGCGGCTCCTGGTACGTCGAGGCGCTCACCGACCGCCTGGAGCGGGAGGCCGAGGAGATCTTCGCGAAGATCCGCGACATGGGCTCCGACGGCACGATGACCTCCGGCATCCTGCGCGGCATCGAGGACGGCTGGTTCATGTCCGAGATCGCCGAGGCGGCCTTCGACTACCAGCGCAAGCTGGAGAAGGGCGTCAAGCGGATCGTCGGGGTGAACTGCCACACCGCCTCCGCGGAGGAGCCGCTGGAGATCCTGCGGGTCAGCCACGAGGTCGAGCGCGAGCAGAACCGCGTCCTGGCCGAGCGCCGGGCCCGGCGCGACCAGGCGGCCGTGGACGGCGCGCTCGCCGCGATGGTCCAGGTCGCCCGCGGCGAGGGCAACCTGATCCCGGTCATGCTCGACGCGGTCCGCGCCGAGGCCACCCTGGGCGAGATCTGCGACGCGCTGCGCGGGGTGTGGGGCGTCTACACCGAGCCCGCGCGCTTCTGACCCGCCGGGCCCGCCCCCGTACGGCGGGCCCGGAGCGGGCGGGGGGACGCTCCGGCGGCCCGCGGACCGCCGCCGGAGCACGCCCACGGACCCGTATACGGCAGGATTGGAGGCATGAGCCCAGCGGATTTCACTCCTCGACCCGGATCGCTCTACGGCGCCGTGGACCTCGGCGCGCGCAAGCAGGCGCTCGAGGCGCAGGCGCGCCGGGAGGCCACCGCGCAGCAGACCGGGGGCGCCCCGGCGCAGGTCATCGATGTCGACGACGCCAGCTTCGCGACCGAGGTCGTCGAACGCTCCATGAACAGCCTGGTGCTGCTGGAGCTCACCGTCAGCCGTGCCGAGCAGGCCAGGGACTACAGCGTGCTGCTGGAGAAACTGACCGCGGAGAACGCCGGCCGGTGGGTGCTCGCCCGGGTGGACGTCGAGGTGAGCAGGCAGATCGCGCAGGCGCTCCGGGTGCAGAGCGTGCCGGCCCTGTACGCGATCTTCCAGGGGCAGCCGGTGGCCGCGGTCCCGGGCATCGCCACCGAGCCGCAGCTGCGCGACTGGCTCACCCAGCTCCTGGAGGCCCTGGCCCAGTACCTTCCGCCTCCCGCCGAGGGGGCCGGCCAGGACGCCCCCGCCGAGCCCCCGGTCGACCCCGACATCCTCGCCGCCGAGCAGGCCATCGACGCCGGCGACCTCGACGGCGCGGCGGCGGCCTACCAGCGGCTGCTGGCCCGCTCCCCGAACGACCAGGACGCCAAGCTGGGGCTGGCCGGTCTGGGGCTGGTCCGCCGGACCCAGGGCGTCGACCCGGCCGACGTGCAGCGCCGCCTGGCCGACCCCGCCGACATCGAGGCCCAGCTCCTGGCCGCCGACTTCGAGATGCTCTCCGGTGAGGTGGACACCGCCTTCGAGCGCCTCATCGGGGTCGTCCGCCGGGCCTCGGGCGACGACCGCGACAAGGCCCGGGTGCACCTGCTGGGCCTGTTCGACACGCTCCCCTCCGACGACCCGTCGGTCGTCAAGGCCCGCAGGGGCCTGGCCTCCGCGCTGTTCTGAGCGCGGCCGGAGCACGGCGCGGCCGCCGGGGCGGAAGGTCCCGGCGGCCGCCGATTGTGACCTCATCGACAGCCGCCCGCACGTCGTTCGCGGCACCGGCACCCGCCCGGTGGTGGCACGATGGAGGAATCCCGAACCGGGTCCGTCGCGAAGGAGCGGATTGACCGTGGCCACCGTGCCGAGTGTGTCGTACTCCATCACCGTGCGGCTCGAGGTGCCCGCCGGCGGCAAGGCCGTCAGCCAGCTCACCCATGCCGTAGAGTCCGCCGGGGGCGTGGTCACCGCGCTCGACGTGACCAACGCGGGGCACGAGACCCTGCGCATCGACGTCACCTGCGCCGCCCGCGACACCGACCACGCGCAGGCGATCGTGGACCAGCTGGACGCCGTCGAGGGCGTCGTCATCCACAAGGTCTCCGACCGGACCTTCCTCATGCACCTCGGCGGCAAGATCGAGATGCAGTCCAAGGTGCCGCTGCGCAACCGCGACGAGCTCTCCATGGCCTACACGCCCGGCGTCGCCCGGGTCTCCATGGCGATCGCCCGCAACCCCGAGGACGCCCGCCGCCTGACCATCAAGCGCAACAGCGTCGCGGTGGTCACCGACGGCTCGGCCGTGCTCGGCCTGGGCAACATCGGCCCGGCCGCCGCGCTGCCCGTCATGGAGGGCAAGGCCGCGCTGTTCAAGCGCTTCGCGGGCATCGACGCCTGGCCGATCTGCCTGGACACGCAGGACGTCGATGAGATCGTCCAGATCGTCCGCGCGATCGCCCCCGGCTTCGGCGGGATCAACCTGGAGGACATCTCGGCGCCGCGCTGCTTCGAGGTGGAGCGGCGGCTGCGCGAGCTGCTGGACATCCCGGTCTTCCACGACGACCAGCACGGCACCGCGATCTGCGTGCTGGCCGCGCTGACCAACGCGCTGCGCGTGGTCGGCAAGGAGCTGGGCGCGGTCCGCATCACCCTGGCCGGGGCCGGCGCCGCCGGCACGGCCGTGCTGCGCCTGCTGCTGGCGGCCGGGGCCCGCGACGTGGTGGTCTGCGACTACCTGGGCGCCGTGCACCGCGGCCGCGACGACCTGGACGACTCGCTCCGCTGGATCGCCGAGCACACCAACGCCGAGGGCTACTCCGGCGACCTGCGCGGCGCGGTCAAGGGCGCGGACGTCTTCATCGGCGTGTCCGCCCCCGGCATCCTCAGCGGCGACGACATCGCCACGATGGCCGAGGGCGCCGTGGTCTTCGCCCTGGCCAACCCCGAGCCGGAGGTCGCGCCCGACGACGCCCGTGAGCACGCCGCCGTGGTCGCCACCGGCCGATCGGACTACCCGAACCAGATCAACAACGTGCTGGCCTTCCCCGGCGTCTTCCGCGGCCTGCTCGACGCGCAGGCCAGCGTGGTCACCGAGGAGATGCTGCTGGCCGCGGCCAAGGCGCTGGCCGCCGTGGTCACCGACGAGGAGCTCGGCCCCAACTACATCATCCCCAGCGTGTTCCACCCGGACGTGTCGGGCGCGGTCGCCGCGGCCGTGCGCGAGTCGGCCGGCGGCCGGGCGCGCACCGGCATGACGGAGGCGTAGCCGTACCGTCCGGGCGCGCCGCCCGCCCCGCCGGGCATGGAGGAACGGCTCACCGGGAAGTGATTCCCCGGCGGGTGAGCCCCGGCGGACCCCTCGCTGGAGGATGATGGAGCGTATGGCGGAGGCGATCTATGTCGGCGGGCTGCTGGTGGCGACACCTCAGCTCGAGGATCCCAACTTCCGGCGTTCGGTGGTCCTGATCCTGGAGCACGACGCCGACGGGGGCACCCTCGGCGTCGTGCTCAACCGGCCGAGTGACATCTCGGTGACGCAGGTGCTGCCCACCTGGGACGCCCTGGTCACCGGGCCGCCCGTGCTGTTCCAGGGCGGGCCCGTCCAGACCGACAGCGCCCTGGCGCTGGCCGCGGTCCCCAGCGGGCAGGAGCCCCTGGGCTGGCGGCGGCTGCACCGGGGGACCGGCGCGGTCTCCCGGCTGGGCACCGTCGACCTCGACGCCCCACCGGAGATCCTCGCCGGCGAGATCGCCCAGATGCGGATCTTCGCCGGGTACGCGGGCTGGACCGCCGGGCAGCTGGAGGCCGAGATCGGCGAGGGCGCGTGGTACGTCGTGGACGCCGAGCCCGGCGACACCTTCCACTCCGCCCCCGAGACCCTGTGGCGCGCGGTCCTGCGCCGCCAGCGCGGCGAGCTCGCCTACGTGGCGACCTGCCCCGACGACCCCACGATGAACTGAGCGGCGGGCGCGCGGTAGCGCTCCGGTTGCGAAGCCGCGCATCGGCGGAGGGACCGGGGCCGTACGGGCATAAAATCGACAGGGTGAGCACGAAGATCCTTCCTGAGAGCGACGTCCGGCCGAACCTGTCGCACGGCGACGGCGACCACGAGCGGTTCGCCCACTACGTCGAGAAGAACAAGATCATGGAGAGCGCGGTCACCGGCACCCCGGTGCGCGCGCTCTGCGGCAAGGTCTGGGTGCCCAACCGGGATCCGCAGAAATTCCCGGTATGCCCCGAGTGCAAGGAGATCTACGAAGGGCTGCCGAAGGGCGACGACAGCGGCAAGGAGTGAGTGTCACTCCCGGGTGACCGCCCCCGATGAGGTTACGGTCGTGACGGCCTCGGAGACCATCCGGCCTGGTCAGACCACTCATCGGGGGAGTGCATGGTTGCGCGTGCGATCGCGGTCGTTTCGGTGTGCCTGTTGACGGCGGGCACCGCTCCCGTCACCGACCCTCCGCGGAGCCCGTCCTCCGCCGTCCCCGACGGGTGCGAGGCCGCCGCGCGGTCCGCCGCCCCCGGGACCCCGGGGCGGGGACTGGAGCCGCACGCGCCCGGACACGGGCAGGTCGCCGAGATGCTCGCCGACCACGACCGGCGGCGGTCCGCGCTGCGCCGGGCCCCCGCGGAGACGATCACGGTCCCGACCTGGGTGCACGTGATCACCAACGGCCGCCAGGGCGCCTCGGACGCCGCGGTGCGCGGCCAGATCGCCGCGCTGAACGCCGCCTACGGCGGCCGGTACGGCGGGGCCGACACCGGTGTCCGGTTCCGCCTCGCCGGGATCACCCGCAGGAACAACCCGGCCTGGTTCGCCAGTCCGCTCACCTACGAGCGCGAGGTCAAGCAGGTGCGCAGGGGCGGCCCGGAGACCCTCAACCTCTACATCGCGCAGCTCAGCCGCCTGGTGCTCGGCTACTCCACCTATCCCTACTGGTACGCCAACGACCCCCTGGCCGACGGCGTGGTCATCGACTGGCGCAGCATGCCCGGCGGGTCGCTGCGCAACTTCAACCGCGGGTTCACCGGAGTCCACGAGATCGGCCACTGGTTCGGGCTGCTGCACACCTTCGAGAACGGCTGCCAGGAGCCCGGGGACGGGGTCGCCGACACCCCGCCCCAGGGCAAGGCGACCGAGGGCTGCCCGGCGGGCAAGGACACCTGCCCGGGGGGCGGCGCGGACCCGATCCACAACTTCATGGACTACTCCTACGACACCTGCATGTCGCAGTTCACCGCGGGACAGGGCGTCAGGATGCGGGAGGCGTGGGGGATGTACCGGAGTTCCGGCCCCGCCCTTACCCTTGACAGGTGACAGCACCGAAGACGCTCGACGCTCCATACGCTCCTCCCCGGATCTTCGGTCCCCGGTACCGCACGGCGACCCTCGGCATCCTGCTCGTCGTCACCCTGATCGCCTTCGAGGGCATGTCGATCGGCACGATCATGCCCGCCGTCTCGGCGGACCTCGACGCGCTCGACCTGTACGGCATGAGCTTCTCGGCCTTCCTGATCGCCGGCCTGTTCGCCAACGTGGTCGCCGGACTCTGGTCGGACCGGCGCGGCCACGCCGTGCCGTTCCTGCTCGGCGTGGCCCTGTTCGTGGCCGGCATGGTCATGGCGGGCGCCGCGGGCTCGAAGGAGCTGTTCATCGCGGCCCGCGCGGTCCAGGGACTGGGCGGCGGCTTCGTCATCGTCGCGATCTACGTCATGATCGTGCGGGTCTACCCGCCGGAGGCCCGGCCCAAGGTCTTCGCCGGGCTCTCGTCGGCCTGGGTGCTGCCGTCGCTGATCGGGCCCAGCGTCGGCGGGCTCGTCGCCGACACCGCGGGCTGGCGCTGGGTCTTCTACGGCATCGTCCCGCTGGTCGTCCCCGCCCTGGTGATGCTCCTGCCCGCGCTGCGCGGCGGCGGCGACGGCGACGCCCCGGTGCCCGGCACCGGGCCCCGCTCCCGCCCGCTGCGGATGACCCTGGCGGCCCTGGCGACGGCCGCCGGCGGCGGCACGCTGCTGTACGGGGTGGAGAACCTGCACGGCGCCCCGCTGCCCGGCGGGATCGCCACCGCCGCGGGACTGGTGCTGCTCGCCGTCGGACTGCCCCGGCTGCTGCCGGTCGGCGCGCTGCGCTTCGGCCGGGGGCTGCCCACCACGGTCATGATGCGCGGCGTGCTGGCCTCCGCCTTCTTCGGCGTCAACGCCTACATCCCGCTGGTGCTCCAGGCGGAGCTGGGCTTCAGCACCAGCCAGGCCGGGTTCGCGCTCACCATCGGCGCCCTGGGCTGGAGCGGTGGCTCCTATCTGCAGACCCGGCGCGAGTTCGACCGGCCCACCCTGGTGCGGATCGGCGCCGCGGCCGTCACCGCGGGCATCCTGCTCACCCTGGTCGCCCTCGTCCCCGGATCCACCGGGTGGGTCATGGCGCCCGCCTGGATGGTCGCCGGATTCGGCATGGGCATCGGCACCACCAGCGTGAGCATCACCACCATGCGCCAGTCGCCGGGTGACGAGCAGGGGGCGAACTCCGCCGCGCTCCAGGTGGTCGACACCCTGGGCGGCGCGCTCACCATCGGGTTCGGCGGCGTGCTGATCAACGTCATCGGCCACGACGACATCGCCACCGGATACACCACGATCATCGCGATGACGGCGGCCATCGCGGTGTTCGGCACGGCCGTCGCCGGACGCATGCGCGACCCCTCCTGACCCGGCGCGGCCATACCCGCGATCACCTATGGCCGGACCGCGGCGGGCGAGGCATGGTAGGACGGGAAAGGCCGTGACCACCGGGAGGAGCCGCCGTGGGGGAACCACCGCACCGGGCGAGGCCGCCGGAGGACCCGCCGGAGGGCTTCCCGAGACGGCGCGACCCGCGCCGGACGCGGCCCTACGGCAGGCCCTACGGGGCCCCGGTGGCCGGGGGCGTCCCAGCGGCCCCGCCGGAGCAGGACGGGGCGCGGCCGCTCCGGCAGGGCGGGTGGAGCGCCGCCCGCCCCGGCCCCGCGCGCGCTCCCGGCCGCGACGGCGCCGACGACGACCTGCCGCCCTCGGCCCGCCGGTACGGCACGCCCTCTCCGCCCGCCGGCCCGCGGCTCCCCCGCCGCCTGCGGCGCTTCCTGCTCGGCCTGCTCGCCCTGGCGGCCTGCGCCGCGGTCACCGCGGGCGCCGTCGTCGCGGTGCTGCGGCTGTCGTCCCCCTCCCCGGCCCCGGGCCGGGTGACGGACCGGGCCGCGGGCGTCGGCTACCCGCTGCCCGCCGGATGGCGGACGGGCGCGGTGCCCCCGGTCACGGGCTTCACCTCGGTGGCCGGGGACGGCCGCACGGCGACGGTGCTGGTCCGGCCCGGCGGCGGGGTCACCGACGCGCGCAGGGCCGCGGTGACGCTCGCCGACCTGTACGGCAGGCTCCTGCTCCACGGCGACGAGGTGAAGGTCGCCGACGACCGGGCGATCACCGTCGGCGGGCGGACCGGGCACAGCCGCGCCCTGCGGGCGGAGTACCGCGACGTGGTGAACCGCCCGGCCTACCTGCGTGTGGTCTTCCTCACCGGGAGCGCGGGCCGGCCCCCGGTCGTCGTGCTGGCGGTGGCGGGCCCGGACGACCCGCGGGCCCGCGCCGCGATCGACTCCGTGGTCGCCGGACTGCGCTGAGAGGGCGCGGCCGATCCGCCGGGGATCACCGCGATCGGCGCGCACGCCGGTACGCGGAGGTTAGTCTGTTGGGATTGTGAGTGAGCGAAGCGAGCGGACCATCCGACCCAGCAGCACCGTGAGCACTCCGGCGAGCAGCCAGGCGAGGAGGGGCGCGTGAGCACTTCCGCCGCCTCCCACCTGCCTCCCTCGTACCCCGACCGGGCCGCCTGGGGCACCGCGCCGAAGCTCCGCGCCTGGCAGCAGGAGGCCTACGACCTGTACCGCCGGCGCGAGCCCCGCGACTTCCTCGCGGTCGCCACCCCGGGCGCGGGCAAGACCACCTTCGCGCTGCGCATCGCGACCGACCTGCTGTCGCGGGGGATCGTCCGGGCGGTGACGATCGTCACCCCCACCGAGCACCTCAAGCGGCAGTGGGCCGACGCCGCCGGGCGCGTCGGCGTCGCGATCGACCCCGAGTTCAAGAACAGCCAGGGCGCGACCTCCCGCGACTACACCGGCGTGGCGGTCACCTACGCCCAGGTCGCCATGCACCCGGCGCTGCACCGCGCCCGCACCGAGGCCCGCAAGACGCTCGTCATCTTCGACGAGATCCACCACGCCGGCGACAGCAGGTCCTGGGGCGACGGCGTGCGCGAGGCGTTCGAGCCCGCCGCGCGGCGCCTGGCCCTGACCGGCACCCCCTTCCGGTCCGACGTGAACCCCATCCCGTTCGTCACCTACGCCGAAGACGGCGAGGGCGTGCTGCGGAGCGTTTCCGACTACTCCTACGGGTACGGCCCGGCGCTCGCCGACGGCGTCGTCCGGCCGGTCATCTTCCTCGCCTACGCCGGGGAGATGCGCTGGCGCACCCGGGCGGGCGACGAGATCGCCGCGACGCTCGGCACCCCCCTCACCAAGGACCAGATCGGCCAGGCGTGGCGGGCCGCGCTCGACCCCAAGGGCGACTGGATCCGGCAGGTGCTGCGCGCCGCCGACCGGCGCCTGACCGAGGTGCGCCGGGGCGTGCCCGACGCGGGCGGCCTGGTCATCGCCACCGACCACGAGACCGCCCGGGCCTACGCCCGCCACCTGCGCACCATCACGGGCGAGGGCGCCACCGTCGTGCTCTCCGACGACCCCGACGCCTCCAAGAAGATCAAGCAGTTCTCGGCCTCCACGGACCGCTGGCTGGTCGCGGTCCGGATGGTCTCCGAGGGCGTCGACATCCCGCGCCTGGCCGTCGGCGTGTACGCCACCAGCACCTCCACGCCGCTGTTCTTCGCCCAGGCCGTCGGCCGCTTCGTCCGGGCCCGCAAGCGCGGCGAGACCGCCTCGGTGTTCCTGCCCTCGGTGCCGACCCTGATGGGCCTGGCCGGGGAGATGGAGGCCGAGCGCGACCACGTGCTCGACCGCAAACCGCCGGAGGAGGGCCTCGACGACTTCCTCGTCGAGGACGCCAACCGGAAGAAGGACAACCCCGACGTCCTGGGCGACGAGCTGCCGTTCGAGACCCTGGAGGCGGTCGCCACCTTCGACCGGGTGCTCTTCGACGGCGGCGAGTTCGGCACGGCCGCCGAGCCCGGCTCCCCGGAGGAGGAGGACTTCCTCGGCCTACCCGGCCTGCTGGAGCCCGACCAGGTCCGGACCCTGCTCAGCAGGCGCCAGTCGGAGCAGCTCAAGGCGGCCCGGAAGAAGCCGGAGCGCAGGGAGCCGGAGCGCGCCCCGCACGAGGTGCTCGCCGACCTGCGCCGGGAGCTCAACGGCCTGGTCGGCGCGTGGAACCACCGCACCGGCCAGCCCCACGGGGTCATCCACGCCGAGCTCCGGCGCGCCTGCGGGGGCCCGGCGATCGCGCAGGCCACCGCCGAGCAGGTGCAGGCGCGCATCGACAAGATCCGCCAGTGGGCCACCCAGCGGCGCTAGCCGTACGGCCGTCCGCGGGCGGCGGGTCCGGTGCCCGCCGACGACCGGCGGCCCCGACGCCCGCGGCGCGGACGGTGGCGCCGGGTCAGCCCGGCGTGATCGGCAGGCCGGTGCGGCCGTCGACCGCCACCAGGTCCGCGCCGCCGGGCAGGGGCGGCACGAGGCGGACCCGGGTGGAGGCCGTGCCGCCGAGCACGCGCACCGGCAGGGTGCGGGCGCCGGCGCGCCGCACCGCGGCGCCCTCGTGCAGCCACACCCGCAGCGTGCGGCCGCGGCGGCGCAGGACGACGGTCGCGGTGTCGCACTCGCCCACCGCGGCCGTCCAGGACAGCGCCACCGCGCGCAGCTCGCCCCCGCGGGTGATCAGCCTCGCCTGCTCGGGTGCGCGGGGCGAGGAGGCGCACGTCACCGGGCGCGCCACCACGTCGCCCGGTGTGGACGGCGCCGGGGCCAGCGGCTTCGGTGAGGCGGGCGCCAGGGGCCGGGCAGAGGCGGACGCGGCGGGCCGGGAGAGCGCGGGCTCGGGCGCCGCGGGCAGCGCGAGCGGGGCGGTGGGAGCCCGCTCCGCGGCGTCGAGCCCGACGGTGGCCGCCTGCAGCGCGACGAGCACGAGGAGCGCGCCGACCCGCACCCGGGCCCGGCCGCGCACCAGCAGCCACAGGCACACGGGGGCCAGGACCAGCCACGAGACACCGAGCACGAGCATGTGGTCACCACCGCGAGGTATGAGGATCTCGACTCTCCGTCATACTCCTGCGGCATCCGGTGATGGCGGGGTTTACCCCCTCCTTGCCGATCGGTGATCGTTCGTATCCGCGTCAGGAGGGGCGGACCACCGGGGTGCCGCTGAGGCGGACCCCGGCGGCGGCGAGCTCCGCCAGCGCGGCCTCGGTGGTCTGCGGGGCGACCCCGGCGGTGAGGTCCAGCAGCACGCGGACGGCCAGGCCGCCGCCGGCCGCGTCCAGGGCCGTGGCGCGCACGCAGTGGTCGGTGGCGATGCCGACGACGTCCACCGTGTCGACCCGGCGCTCGGCCAGCCAGTCGGCCAGGCCCGTGCCGTCGCCCGCCGCGCCCTCGAAGCCGCTGTAGGCGGCGGCGTGGGCGCCCTTGCTGAACACCTCCTCCACCCGCGCGGTGTCCAGGGCGGGGTGGAAGCCGGCGCCCGGGGTCCCGGCCACGCAGTGCGCTGGCCAGGAGGCCACGAAGTCCGGCTCCGCGGCGAAGTGGTCGCCCGGGTCGATGTGGAAGTCGCGGGTGGCCACGACGTGGTCGTAGCCGTGCGTGGCGGCGTGCCGGGAGATGGCGGCGGCGACCTCCGCGCCGCCGCTCACCGCGAGGCTGCCGCCCTCGCAGAAGTCGTTCTGGACGTCGACGATGATCAGCGCGGTTGCCATGAGGTCAGTCAAACACGGCCGGGACTAGCCGAACACGGTGGGGATGGCCGCGTCCCCCCGGGACAGCTGGTGGGCGGTGACGGGGAGCTCGGCGAAGGCGGCGCGGTGCCGGGCGCGGGACTCCTCCAGGCCCTCCTTCCAGACGACCTCGCCGTCGCGGACCAGCGGCACCTGGAGCGGGCGGGTACCGGGCGGCTGCTCGCGCGCGACGGTGACCAGCTCGGCGACCGCGGTGCCCGAGTCGTCGAGCCGCCGGAAGGCCTCCTTCCGGCCGCCCCGGCTGGGCTTGCCGACGGACCTCTTGGCGACCGGCTCCAGGACGCCGGAGGCGCTCTCCCGCGCGACGAGCTTGTACACCAGGGCTGCGGTGGGCGCGCCGGAGCCGGTGACCAGGGAGGTCCCGACGCCGTAGCCGTCCACCGGGGCGGCGGCCAGCGCCGCGATGGAGTACTCGTCGAGGTCGCCGGTGACCACGATGCGGGTGCGCTGCGCGCCCAGCGCGTCGAGCTGCGCCCGCACGTCGCGGGCGGCCTCGGCCAGGTCACCGGAGTCGATCCGGACCGCGCCCAGCTCCGGCCCGGCGAGCTCCACCGCGGTCCGCACAGCCTGCGCCACGTCGTAGGTGTCCACCAGGAGCGTGGTGCCGGCGCCGAGCGAGGCGAGCTGGGCGGCGAAGGCCTGCTCCTCGGAGTCGTGCAGCAGCGTGAACGCGTGGGCGGCCGTCCCCGCGGTCGGCACGCCGTACACCCGGCCGGCCATCAGGTTGGAGGTGGAGGCGAACCCGCACAGGTAGGCGGCACGGGCGGCGGCCACGGCGGACAGCTCGTGGGTGCGGCGCGAGCCCATCTCGATGAGCGGCCGGGAGCCCGCCGCCTGCACCATCCGGGAGGCGGCGCACGCGATCGCGCAGTCGTGGTTGAGGACGGACAGGATCAGCGTCTCCAGCAGAACGGCCTCGGCGAACGTGCCCTCCACGGTCATGATGGGGGAGCCGGGGAAGTAGCACTCGCCTTCGGGATAGCCGTCCACCCGGCCGCGGAAGCGGTAGCCGGCGAGGAAGTCCAGGGTCGGGGCGTCCACCACGCGGTGGGCGGCCAGGAAGGCGAGCTCGTCCTCGCCGAACCGGAAGTGCTCCAGCGCGTCGAGCACGCGGGCGGTCCCGGCGACCACCCCGTAGCGCCGCCCCCCGGGCAGCTGCCGGGCGAACACCTCGAAGACGCAGCGGCGCGACGCCGCCCCGCTGCGCAGCGCCGCCTGCAGCATCGTGAGCTCGTAGTGGTCGGTCAGCAGCGCCCCGCTCATGCTCGTCGTCACGAGTCGAAGACTAAGCCCGCGATGAGGCAGACTGGTGAACGTGAGTACCACAGCTCCGATGGAGGTCGAGCGTCCGTCGATCGACAACCGGCCGGATCTGCCGTGGTTGACGATCGTCTGGAACGACCCGGTCAACCTCATGTCGTATGTCACGTACGTCTTCCAGTCCGTCTTCGGCTACCCGCGGGAGAAGGCGGAGAAGCTCATGCTGGACGTGCACCACAAGGGCAAGGCGGTGGTCTCCAGCGGCACCCGCGAGGAGATGGAGCGCGACGTGCAGATCATGCACTCCTACGGCCTGTGGGCCACCCTGCAGCAGGACTCGTGAGCGGCGGCGCGCAGTGGGCCGGCGGGGGCCGCGGAGCCGGCGGGCCGCGGGGCGGCTCCCCGAATGGCGCCGGGGGCGGTGACCGGTGAGCGAGGGATTCTCCCCCGGGAACCGGGGCGGGGTGACCGCCCGGTTCGACGCCGAGGAGGTCGCGGTGCTGCGGTCGCTGGTCGCCCAGATCCTGGAGTTGGTCGAGCCGGGGAAGGCCGGCGACGACCCGCTGGAGCGCGCCCTCGGCATCGGCCCGGCCGAGCAGCCCACCGACCCGGTGCTGGCCCGGCTGTTCCCCGCGGCCTACGCCGACCGGGAGATGTCGGCGGAGTTCCGCCGCTACACCGAGGTGGGGCTGCGCGAGGGCAAGCGGGCCGACGCGCGGACCCTGCTGGAGACCGCGGTGCCCGGCCGGGTGGAGCTGGAGCACGAGCAGGCGCTGGCGTGGATGCGGGCGCTGAACGACGTGCGGCTGGCGCTCGGCACCCGGCTGGAGGTGACCGAGGAGGTCCACGACGAGATCGCCGGGATGCCCGAGGACGACCCCCGCTACCCGGCGTACGTGACGTACGACTGGCTGACCTACCTCCAGGACAGCCTGGTCCGGGCTCTTTGGTAGCTTCCAGGCATGCTCACGATCTCCCAGGAACTGGTCGACAAGATGATCGCGCACGCCCGGGCCGACCACCCGGACGAGGCGTGCGGCGTGATCGCGGGCCCGGTGGGCTCGGACACCCCGGTGCGGTTCATCCCGATGGAGAACGCCGAGCGGTCGCCGACCTTCTACCGCTTCGACTCCATGGAGCAGTTCCGGGTCTGGCGGGAGATGGACGACCGAGACGAGGAGCCGGTGGTCATCTACCACTCGCACACCTCGACCGAGGCCTACCCCTCGCGCACCGACGTCGCCTACGCCTCCGAGCCGAACGCCCACTACGTGCTGGTCTCCACCCGCGAGGAGCTGGGGGAGGAGGCCGAGGTGCGCTCGTACCGCATCGTCGACGGTGTGATCACCGAGGAGGAGGTCACGGTCCTGCCGTCGTGAGGCCCGCCGGGCGGGGCCGCGGTGTCCGCCAGGCGGGACGGCCGTGGGGGCGCGCGACCCCGTTGGGTAAACTGGCCGGCATGCCGACCGTTGATCCGAGCTTCGAGGACGTCGTGTGCTCACGTCCCGGCGTTCGCGTGCGGCACGCGGGTCTCGCGCCCGTGCAGAACTTCCTGTTCGGGCACACGCCTTTCTCCGTCGTCTACGACTGTCGCTGACCGGTTCCGGCCGGAAATCCCCGCAGTCCCTCCGGTGTTCCCATCCGGTGGGCGCTTCCCCATGACGACACGAGGAGAAGATTCACGATGGCCATCGAGGTCCGCATCCCGACCATCCTGCGCACCTACACCGGCGGCGCCAAGACCGTGGACGCCAAGGGCGCCACGCTGGAGGAGCTGATCGGCGACCTGGAGTCCCGGCACCCGGGCCTGCAGGACCGCCTGGTCGAGCAGGGCGCGCTGCGCCGCTTCGTCAACGTCTACCTGAACGACGAGGACGTCCGCTTCCTCGGCGGCCTGGAGACGCCGGTGGCCGACGGCGACACCGTCACGGTCCTGCCCGCCGTCGCCGGCGGCTCCCGCTGACCTGTACTGCGCCGTCGGGGCCGCCGCCCCGGCGCCGCCCGGCCGTCCCGGCGGCGCGCCCCGACGCTCCCGTTCCCCGACCCGAAGCGGAAACCGGCACCCATGCGTTTTGACTCGCTGATCGACTCGGTCGGTCGCACACCCCTGGTCGGGCTGCCCCGGCTCTCGCCGTCGGAGGACGTGCGGATCTGGGCCAAGCTCGAGGACCGCAACCCGACCGGTTCGATCAAGGACCGGCCGGCGCTGTGGATGGTCGAGCAGGCCGAGAAGGACGGGCTGCTCACCCCCGGCTGCACGATCCTGGAGCCCACCAGCGGCAACACCGGCATCTCGCTGGCGATGTCCGCCAAGCTCAAGGGCTACCGGCTGATCTGCGTGATGCCGGAGAACACCTCCGAGGAGCGCCGCCAGCTGCTGCGCATGTGGGGAGCGGAGATCATCTCCTCCCCGGCGGCGGGCGGCTCCAACGAGGCGGTCCGGGTCGCCAAGAGGCTGGCGGAGGAGAACCCGTCCTGGGTGATGCTCTACCAGTACGGCAACCCGGCCAACTGGCGCTCCCACTACGAGACGACCGGCCCGGAGATCCTCGCCGACCTGCCGACCGTCACCCACTTCGTGGCGGGCCTGGGCACCACGGGCACGCTGATGGGCGTGGGCCGCTTCCTGCGCGAGCACGTGCCCGGTGTGAAGATCGTCGCCGCCGAGCCGCGCTACGGCGAGCTGGTGTACGGCCTGCGCAACGTCGACGAGGGCTTCATCCCGGAGCTCTACGACCCCGACGTGCTGACCACCCGGTTCTCCGTCTCCTCCGGCGACGCCCTGCGCCGGACCAGGGAGCTGCTGGCCGCGGAGGGCGTCTTCGCCGGCGTGTCGACCGGCGCGGCCCTGCACGCCGCCCTCGGCATGGCCGCCAAGGCGGTCAAGGCGGGGGAGCGGGCGGACATCGTGTTCGTGGTCGCGGACGGCGGCTGGAAATACCTGTCCACCGGCGCCTACGAGGGCACGCTGGACGAGGCGGAGGAGCGCCTGGAGGGCCAGCTCTGGGCCTGACCCGCACGCAGGGCCCTTCCCCGGGCCCGACCGGGACCCCGGCGCCCGCCGGGGGCGGCGGCAGCGGAAAGAGGGCGGGTGTCCCGGTGGGACACCCGCCCTCTTCGATGGGCGGCCTCAGCGGGCGCTCAGTTGAACAGGACCCTCAGCGAGAAGTCCGCGTCGCCGCCGGACTGCGAGCCGCTGATGCCCACGGCGCGCAGGACCTTGACGTTGGCCTGCTCGTCGCCCTGCATGTTCTGCAGGTAGAGGTTCTCGATCTTGTCGAGGTCGACGAAGGCGGCGAAGGTCGCGCTGTCGGCGTTGGCGACGGCGAGCTGGAAGGTCTCGCTGTCGGCCAGGCTGCCGTCCTTGGCGAGCTCGTCGGCGTAGTCCTGGGCGCTGGCCAGGACGAGGACGCCGTCACCGGTGGCCTTGCCGATCTGCGCGGTGGCGCCGGAGTCGGCGAGGAGCTTCTCGAGCTTGCCGACGACCTCCTGGGCCTTGGCCGGGTCGGTGGCGATCCGGGCGCCGAACTTGGGCGCGTTGGCGTCGAGCCCGGCGGAGTCCAGGGCCACGGTGAGGTTCGAGCCGAGCAGGGTCACCAGGTCGCCGGGGAGCGTCA
This sequence comes from Planomonospora alba, assembly GCF_039534085.1. Taxonomy (NCBI): domain Bacteria; kingdom Bacillati; phylum Actinomycetota; class Actinomycetes; order Streptosporangiales; family Streptosporangiaceae; genus Planomonospora; species Planomonospora alba. The sequence continues at coordinate 163,055 of NZ_BAAAUT010000002.1, read as the reverse complement.
GCCCGTACCGCTGCTGGGCCTGGTCGGTGAACTGCTGGAAGGACTGGGCGCCGCCGGCCTGGTCGGCCGCCTTCATGACCTCGCTCCACTGCTTGCCGAGGGTCTCGCCGAGACCGGAGACGGAGATCGCCGCGGCGGTGGACGCCGGCAGCTTGCCGATCTGGTTCGGCTCGGGGTCGCTCATCTCCGGGGACTCGACGCCGCGGACGACGCCGGCGACCTCGACGTAGTCGCCGTCGAAGCGGAGGGCGCCGGCCATGCGGGCGTTCTTGACCATCTCGAGGGTGGCGGCGTTCTCGGCGGAGGCCGCCTGGGGGGCGAGCTTCACGATCTCGCCCGCGTTCACCCAGAAGGACAGGACGCCGTCCTCGCCGAGGTCGGCCAGGTCGGCGGAGAAGTTCGCGTTCTCCGAGAGCGGGGCGGCCTGGACGGCCTGGTCGGCCAGCTGCTGGGTCTCGGCGATCAGCGCGTAGTCGTCGCGGAAGGCGATGCCGTACTCGCCGTCACCGGCGAGCTTGGCGATCCCGGCCTTGGCCTGGTCGGCGTCGGTGACCTGGACGGCGACCACGGCGCCGGGCTCCTCGCCGCTCCTGGCGGGGGCGGTGACGGCCACGCCGATGCGGGAGCCGAGCCAGGGCTCGACGTCCTTGGCGTAGTCCAGCTTGCCCAGGTCCTCGTCGTCCTTCTTGATCAGGTCGAAGATGGCCTTGCGCGGGTCGTCGCCGCTGAAGGAGTCCTTGGTGACGGTGAACTTCCGCGCGATCTCGAACAGCGCCAGCTTCTGGTTGGCGGCCGGGTCGAGGTCGAGGCGGACGTAGCCGATGGCGTTGCCGGGCAGCACGTCGTGCGGCTGGGCGCCGCCGCCGCTCAGCAGGCTGACCGCGGCGTAGCCGCCGCCGCCGAGGAGGGCCACGACCAGCGCGGCGACCACCGCGACGAGCCAGCCCTTGCCGCCCTTGCGCGCGGGCGGGGCGGGCGGCTGGCCGGCGCCGAGGAACTCGGGGGCCTGCTGCCAGTTGCCCTGCTGGGGGTGGGCCTGCTGGCCGTAGGCGGGCTGGCCGTACGGCTGCTGCTGGCCGTAGCCCTGCGGTCCCTGCGGGGGGTAGGGAGGCGGAGGGGCCTGCTGGTACCCGCCCTGCTGGGGGTATCCGCCCGGGGGCTGCTGGGGCTGGCCCTGCTGCGGGTAGGCGCCGCCCTGCTGGGGGTATCCGCCCGGCTGGGGATAGGCCTGGGTGTGCGGCTGGTCGTTCGGCTGAGGACGGTAGGCGATCGTCCTGTCCGGATTCTGACCCGGGTCAGGGAACTGACCGTGGGGGTTGTTGGCAGACATGTTCACTCACAAGGTGGACTTCGGGGATATGTAGAAGCTAGTGCATCTCGCTAGCGAATCACTTGCATTGAACTAACCACACGTTTGGTGCATCTAAGGACGATTCATGGTCGCACGCCGCTGACCGGCGGCTTCGCCCCTTCCCTCACCTCCCGGCGTGCGGGCGGACGGACCCGGCCGAGGGGCGGCGTTCCGCCCCTGAAAGTGATCTCCGGTGCCGCTTCGGCGCTTTGTCGGAATCACGGGGAAACGAGGTGATCGAATCGCGGCGGGGGGCGGGGGAGGCGCGGGCCGTCCGGGATCGGTAGAGTGAGCCCACTAGAACAAGGTTCGGTGAGCCGTCCCGCGAGGCGCCGCCGCGCCGTACATCAGGAGCGAGGGGACGCGGCGGGAGCACCGCCCGCGGGCGCCCGAGCCGCCGGGTGAAGCGAGGTAGTGGACACAGATGACGAAGTTCGACGAGGCGACGCAGGCGATCCGGGTGGACGAGACCACCTACGACGTGTGCCTGGACCCCGGCTACTCGATCGGCGGGCCCCTCAACGGCGGCTACCTGATGGCGGTGATCCTCCGCGCCGCCGTGGACGCCTCCGCGCACGCGCACCCGGTGACCACCAGCGCCCACTTCCTGCGCGCGGCCCGGCCCGGCCCCGCCCGGGTCCACCTGGAGCAGGTCAAGACCGGCCGCACCGCGACGGTGACCCGCGCCACCCTCGTCCAGGACGGCCTGCCCTTCATCGACACCTTCGTCACCACCGCCACCCTCACCGGCGCGGCCCCCGACTGGACGGACGGCCCGTCGGCCGCCATGCCGCCCGTCGAGGAGTGCGTCAAGCTGCCCGACCCCAAGCCCGAGTCCAACATGACGCTCAACGCCCAGGTGGAGGTCCTGTTCGACCCGCCCACCATCGGCTGGCTCGGCGGCGAGCCCACCGGCAGGCCCGAGGGGCGCGCCTACTTCCGGATGTCCGAGCCGCAGGACCCCGACCCCTACGTGCTGGCCCTGGCCGTGGACGCGCTGCCGCCGGTGGTCTTCTCCGCCGGGGCCCGGGGCTGGGCCCCGACCGTGGACCTCACCTGGCACCTGCGCGCCCTGCCCGCTCCCGGCTGGCTCACCGTGCTCGGCAGCGGCAGGCTGATAGGCGACGGCTGGTTCGACGAGGACGTCGAGGTCTGGGACTCCGCCGGCCGGCTCGTCGCCCAGTCCCGCCAGCTCGCCCGCGTCGGCCGGGGCTGACCCGGCGCCCCCGCGGGCACGGCCGCCGGCCCGCCGCGCCCCGCCCCCGGGCACGGCGCGCAGGGCCCGGCGACTACCAGCTCCCCGGCGGCGGCGCAACCGGAAGTGTGAGGATTCTTACCGTGAGTGCCCGCCGGCGGTCGCCTAACCTTGGGAACCGTGTCGCAAACGAGCATTGGAATCTTCGACAGCGGTGTGGGCGGCCTCACTGTGGCCAGAGCCATCATCGACCAGCTGCCCGGTGAGTCGGTCCTGTACGTCGCCGACACCGCGCGCCAGCCGTACGGGCCCAAGCCGATCGCGCAGGTGCGGGCCTACGCGCTGGAGGTGATGGACCACCTCGTCGAGCACGGGGTCAAGATGCTCGTCATCGCCTGCAACAGCGCCAGCGCGGCGGTGCTGCGGGACGCGCGCGAACGCTACGACGTGCCGGTCGTGGAGGTCATCCAGCCCGCGGCCCGGCGGGCCGTGCGGGCCACCCGCAACGGCCGGGTCGGCGTCATCGCCACCCGCGCCACCATCGAGTCGATGGCCTACCAGGACGCCTTCGCCGCCGCCCCGCACGTCCACCTGACCGGGGTGGCCGCGCACCGGCTGGTGGAGTTCGTCGAGCGGGGGGAGACGATGAGCGAGGAGCTCATCGGGGTCCTCCGCGGCTACCTGGAGCCGATCCTCGCCGACGGCTGCGACACGCTCATCCTCGGATGCACGCACTACCCGCTGCTGACCGGCGCGATCTCCTACGTCGCCGGGGACGGCGTCACCCTGGTCTCCAGCGCCGACGAGACGGCCAAGGACGTCTTCCGGATCCTGCACGACCGGGGCCTGGCCGCCGCGCCCGGCGCGCCGGCCCGCCACCGCTTCCTCACCACCGGCGACACCGGCCTGTTCGCCCGACTGGGCCGGCGGTTCCTCGGACCGGAGATCGAGGCGGTGGAGGCCGCCGCGGTCGGAGGGCTCCCCAGCGACGCCGGCGTCGCGATGACCACGCGCTGAGACAGGAGGCCGCGGTGAAACTGACGATCGTCGGATGCTCGGGAAGCTTTCCCGGGCCGGACAGCCCCTCGTCCTGCTACCTGCTGGAGGCCGAGGGCTACCGGCTGGTGCTGGACTTCGGCAACGGCGCGCTGGGCGCGCTCCAGCGGCACATCGGCCTGTACGACGTGGACGCGATCTGCCTGTCCCACCTGCACGCCGACCACTGCCTGGACCTGTGCCCCTACCACGTGGTGCGCACCTACTCCCCCGACGGCCCGCTGCCCCGCATCCCGGTCCACGCGCCCGCCGACGCGCCCCGCCGCCTGGCCGCCGCCTACGGCATGCCCGACGAGCCGGGCATGGAGACCGCCTTCGACTTCAGCCCGCTGACCCCCGGCACCTTCGAGGCGGGGCCGTTCGAGGTGACGTGCGCGCGGATGAACCACCCGGTCGAGACCTTCGGCTTCCGCGTCTCGTACGGCGGGCGCTCGGTCGCCTACTCCGGCGACACCGGCGAGTCCGCCGAGCTGGTCAGGCTGGCCGCCGACGCCGACCTGCTGCTGTGCGAAGCGTCGTTCCTGGACCGCCCCGACCTCCCCACCGACCTGCACCTGACCGGCCGCCAGGCCGCCGAGCACGCCGCCAAGGCAGGGGCGGGCGCCCTGGTACTGACCCACCTCGTCCCCTGGTACGACCCCGCCGAGATCCTCCGGGACGCCTCCCGGGGCGGCTTCGGCGGGCGGATGGAGCTCGCACGGAGCGGGGCCGTGTATGACCTAGGGTGATGTCCATGGCTCGTGCAGACGGACGCAATCCCGACCAACTCCGCCCGGTGACCATCACCCGAGGCTGGCTCACCCACGCCGAGGGCTCGGTGCTCGTCGAGTTCGGCGGCACCAGGGTGCTGTGCGCCGCCTCCGTGCAGGACAGCGTGCCGCGCTGGCGCAAGGGGAGCGGCCAGGGCTGGGTGACCGCCGAGTACGCCATGCTGCCCCGGGCCACCAACACCCGCAACGACCGCGAGTCGGTCCGCGGCAAGATCGGCGGCCGGACGCACGAGATCTCCCGCCTGATCGGCCGCTCGCTGCGCGCCTGCGTCGACTACAAGATCATGGGCGAGAACTCGATCGTGATCGACTGCGACGTGCTCCAGGCCGACGGCGGCACCCGCACCGCCGCCATCACCGGCGCGTACGTCGCGCTGGTGGACGCGGTGCGCTGGATGCGCGAGCGCAAGATGTGCAAGGGCGACCCGCTGGTCGCCTCGGTCTCGGCCGTCTCGGTCGGCGTCGTGGGCGCCACGCCGCTGCTCGACCTCTGCTACACCGAGGACGTCGCCGCCGAGACGGACATGAACGTCGTCATGACCGGGACCGGGGAGTTCGTCGAGGTGCAGGGCACCGCAGAGGGCAGGCCGTTCGACCGGGCCGTGCTCGACCGGCTGCTCGACCTCGGCGTCGCCGGCTGCGCCGAGCTCACCCGCCTGCAGCGGGAGGCGCTGGCATGAGCGCCGCAGGGGAGCGCGCGCGGGTCGTCCTCGCGACGCGCAACGCCGGAAAGGTCACCGAGCTCCGCCGCATCCTGGCCGACGCCGCGCTCCCGGTCGAGATCGTCGGCCTGGAGGAGTTCCCGCAGATCGGCGACGTCGCCGAGACCGGGCTGACCTTCGCGGAGAACGCCCTGCTCAAGGCGCACGCCGTCGCCGGAGCCTCCGGCCTGCCCGCGATCGCCGACGACTCAGGGCTCTGCGTGGACGCGCTGAACGGCATGCCGGGCATCTTCTCGGCCCGCTGGTCCGGCAGGCACGGCGACGACGCGGCGAACCTGGAACTGCTGCTCGCCCAGATCTCCGACGTGCCGGAGGGCCGCCGGGGAGCGTACTTCGCGTGCGCCGCGGCGCTGGCGCTCCCGTCGGGGCAGGAGCGGGTGGCCGAGGGCGCGCTGCACGGCGTGGTCGTCCGCACCCCGCGCGGGACCGGCGGCTTCGGCTACGACCCCGTCTTCGTGCCGGAGGGCGAGACCCGCACGACCGCGGAGCTGGCGCCCGGGGAGAAGGACGCGATCAGCCACCGGGGCCGCGCCTTCCGCGCCCTGGTCCCGCTGCTGGCCGAGGCGCTCGGCCTGGAGTGACCGCGCCAGGCGCGTCCGGTGCGATCCGCCCGGCGCGACCCGCCCGGCGTGGCCGGTGCGACCCGCCCGGTGTGACCGCGTCCGGTGCGACCCGTCCGGCCTGCTCGGCGTGGCCGGGCCCGGGGCGTGTCCGGCATGGCGGACGTAACCGGCGCGTAATGATCCCGCCCGCCCGGCGGGCGTAGCGTCGGGGCATGGAGAGGAACGGGCGCGTGCCCTCATGGGCCGCGGCGCTGGCCGGGCTGGTCGCGGGCGCGGTGGCGGTCGGGGTGTCCCTGCCGGCCGCCGGGGTGGTGAAGGCCTCCGCCTTCCCCCCGGCGGCGGCCGGCGCCGCCGCCGTCGACCTGGCCCCCGCCTGGCTGAAGGACTGGGCGATCCGGACCTTCGGCGAACACGACAAGACCGTCCTGCTCGCGGGCGTGCTGCTCGTCCTGGCCGCGGCCGCGGCGGCCGCCGGGCTCCTGGCCGCCCGGAACCCCCGGTACGGCCCGGCGGTCCTGGGCGCCTTCGGCGCCCTCGGCCTCCTGGCGGTGCTCACCCGTCCCGGCGCGGGCCCGGCCGACGCCCTCCCCACGCTGCTGGGGGTCGCCGCCGGGGTGTTCACGCTGCCCCTCCTGCTCCGCCGAGCCCTCGCCCCCGCTCCGGCCGGCCGCAGGCGCCCGTCCCCCGGACCGGGCGCGGGTCCGCGGGACGCCTCGGGACCGGCCGGCGGATCGGACCCGCGCCCGGCCTCGCACCCGGATCCGCTGCCGGGCGGCGGATCGGACCCGCAGCGGCCCGCCCCGCAGACCCCGGCGGTCATGCGGGCGGGTGAGGAGCTGCGCGCCTTCGACCGGCGGGGGCTGCTGACCGCCGCGCTCGGCGGCGCGGCCGTGGCCGGGGCCGGCGCGGTGGCCGGGCGGCTGCTCACGGGACGGGCCGAGGTGGACACGGCCCGCGCGGGCCTGGCGCTGCCCCGCCCGGCGGTCCCGGCCCGGCCGGTCCCCGCCGGGAGCGATCTGAGGATCCCGGGCCTGTCGCCCTTCTTCACGCCCAACCGCGACTTCTACCGGGTGGACACCGCCCTCGTCGTCCCCCGGGTCGACCCGGCCGACTGGACCCTCAGGATCGGCGGCATGGTCGACCGGCCGGTCGAGCTGACCTTCGCCGACCTGCTGGCCCGCCCCCTGGTCGAGGCCGACGTCACGCTCTGCTGCGTCTCCAACGAGGTCGGCGGACCGTACGTCGGCAACGCCCGCTGGCTCGGCGTGCGCCTGGCCGACGTGCTGCGCGAGGCGGGCGTGCGGGCCGGTGCCGACATGCTGCTCAGCTCCTCCGCCGACGGCTGGACCTGCGGCACCCCGTCCGACGTCGTCCTCGACGGCCGCGACGCGCTCCTGGCGGTCGCGATGAACGGCGAGACGCTCCCCGTCGACCACGGCTTCCCCGTCCGCCTGGTCGTCCCCGGGCTGTACGGCTACGTCTCGGCGACCAAGTGGGTGACGGAGATCAAGGCGACCCGGTTCGACCGGGACGAGGCCTACTGGACGCCGCGGGGCTGGTCGGCCAGAGGGCCGGTCAAGACGCAGTCCCGCATCGACCTGCCGAAGGCCGGCGCGGAACTGCCCGCGGGCCGCACGGTGATCGCCGGAGTGGCCTGGGCCCAGCACAGGGGGGTGGACGCGGTCGAGGTGCGCGTCGACGGCGGGCCCTGGCGGCAGGCGAGGCTGGCCGAGGCGCCCACGGCCGACACCTGGCGCCAGTGGGTGCTCGACGACTGGGACGCCACGCCGGGCGGCCACACCATCGAGGTGCGGGCCACCGACGCCACCGGCCGCACCCAGACCGCCGAGCGGGCGCCGGTGGCCCCCGACGGGGCCACCGGGCTGCACGCCGTCACCGTCACGGTGACCTGACCCCGCGCCGCCCCGCGGACGAGGACGACCGGCTCCGATCTGGCCAACTCCCCCGCACCGCCCCCGCGACCGCCCTACGATCGGGGCTTGCGAAACGTGGGTGATGGGGGGTGCCTGTGACGCGATGGTCCGTGCCCGCGGGGGTCTACAACCCGGTCGTGACCGCGGACGGCAAACGGTGGCGCGACTTCGAACTGGACGGGGCCGTCTCGGTCGTCGTGGCCGCGCCCCGGGAACCCGAGCGGGAGCCGTGGCGCCCGCCCCGCCTCGACCGCTGCCGACCGTACGGCGTGGCGGGCGGCCTGTCCAGGCCCGAGCCGCAGGCGCAGACCGACCTCGAACGGGCCGTACCGGCCGACGAGCGCGGCGCGCCGCGGCGCTTCCCCGACCCCCGCGGCATGTGGATCCGGCTGATCAACGCCTCCGGTCCCGCCGACGACCCGTTCCGCGCGACCAACGCCCTGGACTGCGCGCTGGCGGTGCTCGCCACCTGGTACGGCATGCCGACCGTGGCCGCCGCCCGCCACCCCGAGTACGACCGGATCGGCAAACCCGTGCTCGACGGCGAACACGGCGGCGCGGCCCGCGCCGAACGCTGGCTGGGCCACCGCCTCCGGCTCGCCGGCCAGGGCCGCGGCGCCTACGCCCTGATCGCCCGCAGGCTGCTGGAGGGCGGGCACGGCTCGGCCGCGCTCCTCGTCACCCGCTGGCCGGGCGGCGGCAGTCACGCCTGGAACGCCGTCAACTCCGGCGGCGAGGTCATCTGGATCGACGCCCAGCGCGGCCACATGGCCGTCGAACCGCCCTACGACGCGGTGACCGGCGTCTTCTGCGTGATGCTCGACGGGGAGGGGAGGCCGCTGTGAACCTCGACCAGGCCAGAGCCGTCGCGGAGGAGTACTTCAACGGCGTGCGCCCGCTCGACGCCGCCCTGGAGGTCAGGGTCCACGCCTTCACGGAGGGCTACGTCGCCTGGGCCAGGCAGCCGGGGGAGGAGGACCCCACCGCGCCGCCCGAGACCGTCGGCGCCGGCTGCATCGTCATCGACAGGGCCACCGGGGAGATCTTCATCCGGCCGCTGCTCGGCCCCGAGACCGTGGCCGAGCAGTGGCCGGGGCTCCGCCCCCGGTAGCCCCGTCCCGGCCGCCGTCAGCCGCTCGCCAGCGAGCCGACGATGGAGGCCCGGGCCGCCCGGCGGGCCGGCAGCACCGCCGCGAGGACCCCGGCCAGGCCCGACAGCGCCATGAACGCCAGCACCTGCAGGACCGGCACCTCGAAGTAGACGTCCTCGGTCAGCGCGTGCGCCGCCGCCCAGGCGTAGACCACCCCGAGCACGACGCCGACCAGGGCGCCGATGAGACCCAGGATCAGCGCCTCCACCGAGAGCATCCGCCGCAGCTGGGGCCGGGTCAGGCCCAGCGCCCGCAGCAGCGCCGACTCCCGGGTCCGCTCGTGCACCGACAGCGACAGCGTGTTGGCGATGCCCAGCAGCGAGATGAGGACCGCCAGGCCCAGCAGGCCCGTGATGATCATCAGCATCATGTCGAGCGCCTCGTCGAACTCGCCGCGGATGTCCGTCGAACTGGCGACCTTCGCCGTCGGGTACGGCTGCGCCGCCGCGTCCACGGCCGCCCGCGCCCGCTCCAGCGCCACCCCGTCCCGGGCGTTCACCATGATCTGGCTGTCGCCCAGCGCGCCGAAGTAGCGGTCGAAGTCCCGCTCCGGCACGGTCACCGCGGACAGGCTCACGTCCGCCGCGTCGAACAGCGCCACCACCGTCAGCTCGACGGTCCCGGCCTCCTTCGTCTCCACCGGGATCCGGTCGCCGGCGCCGACCCCCAGATCACGCGCCGCGTGCTCGGCCAGGATCGCCGTACCCGGCTTCAGCAGGTCGATCGAGCCCGAGGTCAGCTCCGGCCGGAAGCCCGCGGACGCGGTGAACGTGCCGACCTCGAACTCCGCGCCCTTCCCGCCGACCTCCGCCCGGGTGCCGCGCAGCGCGAGGACCGACGTCAGCTCCGGCCGCGACCGCAGGTCCTGGGCCAGCGCCCGCGGCAGGTGCGCGTTCCAGTCCTGCGGCTGGACCATGTAGTCCACCGGGAACTGCTCGTCCAGCTTCGCGGAGTACGTCGCCTGCAGGGTGCCCGTCACCACGGCGATCAGCGTCATCAGCGTCACGCCCACCGTCAGCGCCACCGTGGTGGTCGCCGACCGCTTCGGGTTGCGGTGCGCGTTGTCCGTGGCGAGCCTCCCCGGCACCCCGAAGAGCCTGCCCGGCAGCCAGCCCACGAACGCGCTCAGCGGCCGCACCAGCACCGGGCCCAGGATCAGCACCGCCAGGAACACCAGCGCCCCACCGGCCATCACCGTGAACAGCGCCGCCTCCCCGGCGTCCATGACCAGCCCCATGGCCGTCACCCCCGCCCCCGCCAGCAGGAACAGCGCGGCGAAGACCGTGCGGATCACGCCCGCCCGGAAGGTGTGCTCCTCCACCTGCGTGCGCAGCGCCGCGATCGGCGCGACCCGCGTCGCCGAGCGCGCCGGCAGCAGCGCCGCGCCCACGGTCACCACGACCCCGATGACCAGCCCCAGCGCGATCGTGCGCGGAGCCAGGGACACCGCGGCCGACGGCAGCGGCGCGTCCAGCGACCTCAGCACGGCCAGCGCCGCCGCACCCAGGCCGTAGCCGAACAGCAGCCCCAGCACCGAGGAGAACAGCCCCACCACCGCCGACTCCAGCAGGACGGAGCCGAACACCTGCCGGCGCGTCGCGCCGATGCAGCGCAGCAGCGCCATCTCCCGCGTGCGCTGCGCGACCAGGATGTTGAACGTGTTGTAGATGACCAGCGCCGCCACGAACATCGCCACCACGCCGAACAGCAGCAGACCCATCATGATCATCTGGTTGTCGGCGCCGTTCGCCTCGGCCATCTCCGCGGCGTACGCCTCACCGGTCTTGACCGTGAACCCCTCACCGAGGGCGGTGGCGACCGCGTCGCGCAACCCCTCCTGGCTCACGCCCTCGGCGGCGAGGGCGTCGATCTCGCGGAAGCCCTTCTCCCCGGTCATCTCCATCGCCGTCTCGGTGGTGAACCCCACCGCACCGGCGAAGGCGAGCTCCTGGTCCAGCCCGGCGTCGAACAGACCCACCAGGGTGAACTCGTGCCGGACCTCCTCGGAGTCCAGCACCGCGACGGTGTCGCCCACCGCGAAGCCGTACCGCTCGGCGGTGTTGTCGTCCAGTACGGCCTGCCGCCCGTCCGCGGGCGCGGCGCCGCTGGTGATCACCGTGCGGTTGAGCTCACCCGAGGGGATCGAGATGCCGCTCGTCGGGAAGTCGCCGGCGGCCTTGCCGTCCTTGCCGAGCAGCACGGCCGTGCCCCGCACCAGCCCCTGCGCGTCGGCGAGCCCGTCCACCCGGCGGATCTCCGCCAGCGTCTCCTGCGACAGGACAGGCCGCTCGTCCCCGCCCCGCCCCTCGTCGGCCGGGAACACCGCGACGTCGATCCTGTCGCCCGCCGCGGCGAACTTCTCCGTGTACCCCGCCTCGATCGTGTCGGTGAGCACGAACGTGCCCGCGATGAAGCCCACCCCCAGCGCGATCGCCAGGGACGTCAGCAGCAGCCGCAGCCTGTGCGCCCGCAGCCCGGCCAGAGTCGTCCGCAGCACCGTCACGCCTCCAGCTTCATCAGCGTGTCCAGCACGCCCTGCGGACTCGGCCGGTCCAGCTCGCTGACCAGCTCGCCGTCGCGCAGGAACACCACCCGGTCGGCGTAGGACGCCGCCACCGGGTCGTGGGTGACCATCACGATCGTCTGCCCCAGCTCCCGCACCGACGCCCGCAGGAACGACAGCACCTCCGCGCCGCTGCGCGAATCCAGGTTGCCGGTCGGCTCGTCGGCGAAGATGACCTGCGGCTTGCTGATCAGCGCCCGGGCCACCGCCACCCGCTGCTGCTGGCCGCCCGACAGCTCCGTCGGCTTGTGCCCCAACCGGTCGCGCAGCCCCACCGTCTCCACGACCCGGTCGAACAGGACCTGGTCGGCCTGGCGGCCAGCGATCTCCAGCGGGAGCCGGATGTTCTGCTCGGCGGTCAGCGTCGGCAGCAGGTTGAACGCCTGGAAGATGAAGCCGATCCGCTCACGCCGCAGCAGCGTCAGCTGCTTGTCGTTCAGACCGGTCAGCTCCACGTCCCCGATGTGCACCTGCCCGCCGCTGACCGTGTCGAGCCCCGCCAGGCAGTGCATCAGCGTGGACTTGCCGGACCCCGACGGGCCCATGATCGCGGTGAAGGCACCGGTCGCGAAGGAGACGTCGACCCCCCGCAGGGCGTGCACCGCCGCGTCCCCCTGCCCGTAGACCTTCGTCAGCCCCCGGGCCACCACCGCGGGCGCCCCGTTCCCCCGCGCGTTCCACGCGCCCACCTCTCCGGTGACGGTCATGTCGTTCTCTCCTCGGCAGTCAGTGCGTTTCACCGGGGAAAACGCTATTGCCGGGAAAGTTCCGATCCATCGGACCAGCGGACGGACCTGCCCTCAGCCGAAGGGCCACGCGGGGCGGGGCGGTGCGACCCCCGCAGTAGAGCCCCCATCGGCCATTCGGCCGATGGCACCCGCCGCACCGCCCGCGAGACGACAGCACCGCCCGCGAGGTGACGCCCGCCGCCCGTGGGTGCGGCCGCGCGGTCCGCGGGGCGCCGCCCCGCCCGCCGTACCGGCCCGCCGGGCGTCGCCTCACCGCACCACGGAATACCGCAGGTGCGTCACCCCGGACGACCCCGCCACCCGGGTGCTCTCCAGCGGGATGAACTCACCGCCGAGGTTCTCCAGCAGCCGCAGGCCGCGCCCGATCAGCACCGGCGCCACGTGCAGGTCCAGCTCGTCCACCAGCCCCGCCGCGATCGCCTGCTGCGCCACGCTCACCCCGCCCGCGATCAGCACGTCCCTGCCCTGCGCCGCCTCCACGGCCTGCTTGACCGCGCTCTCGAGCCCGTCGGTGACGAACGTGTAGCTGGTCCCGCCCTCCTTGACGACCCGCTCCTGCTCCCGGTGCGTCACGATGAACACCGGCGCGTGGAACGGCGGGTTCTCCCCCCAGTGCTCCACCCCGAAGTCGAACATGGTGCGGCCCATCACCTGGGCCCCGATCCGCCCGTAGGACTCCGCCCACAGCTCGGAGTCGGCGTCGTCCCGCCCGCCTTCCATGCCCTGGGCGGCCCGCCAGCTCCTCAGGTCGAACACCCAGCCGAGGACCTTCTCGTGGACCGGCCACCAGTCCGCCTCGTCCGCACCACCGGCGATCCCGTCCAGCGATACCGACATGCCCACGATGACCCTGCTCATTCTGGTCTCTCCTCCTCACGGCCCCTCAGGAGAGGGGCTCCGAACCGCTCTGTCGCCAACGAGTCGGAGCCGGCCCCGCACCTTTGACATCCCCGCGGAGAAAAATCCGGAGGAATCCCATCCCTACAGGGGACCCCGCGCAGGAACCCACGGAGGACCCCGCGCAGAACCCACGAGGAGCCCCGGGAGCCCTCCCGCAGAACCATCCGAGGAGAGCCCGCTGAAGAGAGACCGCCGAGGGGAACCCGCCCCGGCCCGTCAGGGCCCGGAACCTAGCCCGCCGCGCCCGGAACGATCAAGCCCGTCTCGTAGGCGAACACCACCGCCTGCGCCCGGTCCCGCAGACCCAGCTTCGCCAGCACCCGCCCCAGATGCGTCTTCACCGTCGCCTCCGCCAGCTCCAGCCGCCCGGCGATCTCCGTGTTCGACAGCCCCCGCGCCACCAGCACCAGGACCTCCCGCTCCCGCGCCGTCAACCCCGACACCGCGGCCGGATCCGCCCCGCCCGGCGACGGCAGGTGCACCGCGAACCGCTCCAGCAGCCGCCGCGTCGCACTCGGCGCCACCACCGCGTCCCCGCCGTGCACCGCCCGGATCGCGCTCACCAGCTCCGCCGGCGGCACGTCCTTCAGCAGGAACCCCGACGCCCCCGCCCGCAACGCCGCGAACACGTACTCGTCCAGATCGAACGTCGTCAGGATCAGCACCCGCGGACCCCCCTCCGCCGCACAGATCAACCGGGTCGCCTCCACCCCGTCCATCACCGGCATCCGCACGTCCATCAGCACGACGTCCACAGCGGCCCCGCCGGCCCCGCCGGCCCCATCGGCCCCGCGCAGCGCCTCCACCGCCGCCCGACCGTCGGCGGCCTCCGCCACCACCTCGATGTCCGGCTGCGCCCCCAGCACCATCCGGAACCCCATCCGCAGCAGCTCCTGGTCGTCGACCAGCATCACCCGGATCACGCCGCCCGGCTCCCGCCCTGCTCGCCCACCGGCAGCCGCGCCACCACCTGGAACCCGCCCCCCGGCCGCTGCCCCGCCCGCAGGCTCCCCCCGAACACCGCCACCCGCTCCCGCATCCCGACCAGGCCGTGACCGCCCGGCCGCCCCGGCGCCGCCGCCCCCCGGCCGTCGTCGGACACCCGCACCACCAGCTCACGCACGCCGTACTCCAGATCCACCTCGGCCCGGCTCCCCGGACCGCCGTGCTTGAGCGTATTCGTCAGCGCCTCCTGGACGATCCGGTACACCGTCAGCTGCTCGCCCTCCGGCAACTCCCGCACCACCCCCGAGACCCGCACCTCCACCGGCAACCCCGACGACCGCACCTGCTCGACCAGCCCGTCCAGCTGCGACAGCCCCGGCTGCGGCGCGTACTGCTCCTCCACCGCCGCCGCCCCGTCCGTCCGCAGCACCCCCACCATCCGGCGCATCTCCGCCAGCGCCCGCCGCCCCGCCGCCGACACCGCCTGCACCGCCAGCCGCGCCTGCTCCGGATCGCTGTCGATCGCGTACCCCGCCCCGTCCGCCTGCACGATCATCACGCTCACGTTGTGCGCCACCACGTCGTGCAACTCCCGGGCGATCCGCGCCCGCTCCGCGGCCGCCGCCAGCCGCGCCTGCTGGTCCCGCTCCCGCTCCGCCCGCTCCGCCCGCTCCTCCAGGCCCTCCAGATAGCGGCGGCGCGTGTTCGCGTAGATCCCCGCGATCCAGACCGTCACCACGAACACCGACGTGCTCGCCCACGTCTCCAGATCGGGCTTCTCCGTGATCCGCCCGAACGCCAGCGCCAGCCCCAGCTCGGCCACCGCGCCCGCCGCCACCGCCCAGGCCGCCGACCGGTACGACGCCACCGCGTACATCGCGATCAACACCGACAGGTTGACCGGCGTCGCCTCCACCCCGGCCAGCCACTGCACGAAACAGACCAGCGAGACGACCGCGAACACCTCCACCGGCCGCCGCCGCCGCCAGAACAGCGGCACCACCAGCGCCGCCCCCAGCACCCAGTGCACCGCCACCGGAGGATGATCCGGATAGAGCTGCGGATACACGGTGACGAACACCAGGAAGTAACCGGAGAGCAGAAGGAACGGCACCAGCCACAGGGCGTCCACGACCCTTGAATGACACCCGCTCCAGGCACGCAGTCTGCCGAACATGACATAACCATACGTATCCGCAGATCAGCGCCCTTCCCCCGAAAGGCGGAGACCGTCTACGACTCAGGTCGCACACCGTCCGCCGCTTACACGACCCTTACGCCCCCTCCGGCACCATGGTCTCCGGGAGCACCCCATCGGGGTGAGTAAAGGGAGAGTGGTCTGTGACGGCGGATCGCAACGACCCCGGGTCGCGCGGCGAGGAGAACGGGCCGCACGACCCGGGGACCCGGGACGGAGACACCCGACGCCTTCCCGCGCAGGAACCCGCGTCCACCGGCACCGGAGCCTACGGCGGCCCCTACGCCCCCGGAGGCCCCGGCTGGAACGCCCCCGGTTGGACCCCCACCGCCTCCGGCCCGACCGCCCCCACCGCGGAACACCCCCGGCCCGGCCGCGCCGCCCGCCTCACCCGCGCCGCCCGGAGCAAACCCCTCCAGATCACCGCCGCCGCCCTCATCGGCGCGGTCATCGGCGGCGGAGCCGTCGCCGTCGTCGACGCCGTCGGTGACCGCCACCGCGACAGGGCCGCCTTCACCCGGACCGACGAACGACGCGGCGGGGACGGCGAGCGGCACGGAACCGGACACGACCGCGGCGGATGGGGCGACCGGTACGGCTACCGCAACGGGCCCGGCGGCTCCGCCGACGGATCCGTCCTCCCGGACGCCTCCGGCGGCCACCTCCCCGGCGACGGCTTCCGCGCGCCCGACGCCTGCGAACCCACCGGCGACGGCCTCCGCTGCACCCTGCCCTACCCTTAGACCGCGCTTTCCGCGGTTCCGCTCCACCTGACGGCCTGTTCCGTCATCGACGGTCACCAACAGGAGGATCTCAGAGCCTCGCACGCCAGGTGGTGTCGTCCCAAGGGTGCCCTTGCTGCCGTCCCACTCGCTGAAGGCGATCTCGTGCTCGTGTTCAGGACCACCGGGGACGGCCTCGTGTCCGATAGCGTCGCGGCGGCGCGTTCCCCGATCGCCCGGATGCGGGCGTGTGCGCGGTCGACGCGGCCTTCTGGTGGCGCGACAGGCGCGGACGGTGCCGGTGGCGCTTGAACGGCGTGCGGATCGTGCCGCCCGCGCCCTGGTACCCCCGGTCGGCGAAGACTCAGGCACCGGCGCCGGTCAGCGCGTCGACCAGGCCGGCCCGCCGGGCCGCGGTCAGATCGTGCACCGCCCCGGGCAGTGCGGGCGAGGCCCACACCAGCCGGCCCGCCGGGTCGGCGAGGAACGGGACGACCCCGTGCCGGTGATGTTTTCCGGAGGAGTACGGCGCATCGTCGGCCAGCCGGTCGATCGGAAGGAGCGCGCCGTCACCGGCGGCATAGGCCAGGCGCGAGGCCTTCTGCGCGGCGGTGTGCACGTCGTCGGCCAGGGCGGCGAGCAGGTCGACGCTCTCCTGCACGTAGCGCCAGGCGGTGGTGGTGCCGATGGCGGACCCGCCGGCCAGGCGGGCGTAGGTGTCGCCGCCCGCGCAGATGCGCCAGGACCAGGAGGGCTTGCTGCCCGGGGCCGAGGCGGCGCCAGCGGGAGCGGCGTCCGGCGCGGTGGGCGCGGATCAGGCCGGCCAGGCGGACGAGGGTGCGGCCGGCAGCGGAATCGCGGCACGGTAGGACAGCAACGAGGCTCCCGGTCGGGGTATCGGATCTTGATCGACTGCTGTCTTACCGGGAGCCTCCTCTCACCTCAACCCAGTTCCCCTTGCGCCCACGCTGATCAGTGCCGTCAGGTTGAAAAGGGCTCCTTCTCGAAGAAGGTGGCTCATGTCGCGCATTATCGTGGGTTTGGATTGCAGGTTTGCACTGATGATGCATTCCCCGGCGAGGGGGTAGCGTGTCCGGGAACTCATCCTTGTGGCCGCCGGATCAAGATCGACCGAACGTATATTTGATTGTCGTGTAGGGTCGGCGGGATTCGAACCCGCGCTGGCACGGACCTAAACCGTGTGTCTCTACCGCTGGACTACGACCCCTTGCCCTTTCCCGCAAAATTATCCGTCTGTGAATGGCAGTTCGGACAGAGAAAGCGCAGGTTCTCTTTTCTGTTGTCCAGCCAGTCGCCACTGATGTGATCAACGTGCAGTGTCAGTGGCTGACCTCGCCAGACGGGCCCGATCTTACATCCCGCGCAGCGATGTGGCACCCCGAGGGTGATCAGGCACCTCCGGAGCTGCCTGGGGCTGGGGCGAGGGCTTCCTGCGGGGAGAACGACGAGAATCTGATCGGGGCTGCGCCGATGGGTGAGGTCTGGCCTCGGCGGTGCGCCTGTCCCAGGAAGTGGGAAGTGTCGATGCCGAAGTGCTCCAGGCGCCGGCTGATGTGGGCGTGGGATCCGCCCGTCCACTTGACTCCGAGGCAGCGGAGGACGTCGGCGATGCCGCGGGAGTTGGCCGCCGCCTCGGCGAGTATTTCTGGGGTGTACTTGTATTCGGTAGGAATGCCCCAAGTCCAGGTCGGGGGAGTGACGATTCTTGCGGCATGGATAAATAGCATCAAACGGTGAAAAATGGCATCTTGCCAGGGTTTTTCGTTCTGCCGAGTCTCGGCTCGCGGAGTTGCAGCGGCTTAACGGCCGGGCCGGTCGCGGTCGGGCGGCGACCGGGTGCCCTCCATGGGGTCGGGATGGGCGGGCGGCGCCGGCGGGACGATCTGCGGCCGGTCGGCGCTCTCGGTGATGCGGCTCCGTATCCGCGTGCAGGCGTGCCGGTTGGGGCCGTCCCGCGCCACCGTGGTCGGTGCGCCCGGCTGCGGGTGTGCCATGACGGGCAGAGCCGCAGCGGACGGTCGGGACCGCGGTGGTCGCACCGGCTGAGGCCCGGTGTCTCGCCGGCGCGTCTCCGGGACCCGGCGCGGCCGCATGATCGCTGGCGTCGTGAGATCAAGGGGCGGCGGGTGTGAGCGGTGGGGGGAAGCTGAACGCGCTCGGAAGGCGTGCGAACGATGCGTGGTCACCGTCGACGCGGATCTCTCCCGCGGCGGTTGCCTCGTCGGGGTCGTGTCCGCCGTAGATCACGCGGGCGAGGGCGGTGGGAGCCCCGGTGACGACGGCGTCCGGCTGCTCGAGGGTGCCGCGTTCGACCAGGAGCGTGCCGTCCTGCAGGACCACGCGGAAGACCTCCCCGTTCATGTGCAGCTCGTAGCGCCCGCGCACGCCGCCGCGGGTGCGGTCGGGGTCGAAGAACGTGCGCAGGGACAGCAGGAACGAGGTCGCGCTCAGGTTGGCGGTGCGGTCGTGGTCGGGGGAGCGGACGGCCCACCGGGTCAGTGCTCGCACCACCGGTTCGAGTTCGTATCCCCAGTCGGTGAGTTCGTAGGCGGTCGTGCCGGCGGGTGGCGGGAGCTGGATCTTGCGGAGGACTCCGGAGGCTTCCAGCTCGCTGAGGCGCTGGGCGAGCACGTTCGTGCCGATGCCGGGCAGGTCCGAGCGCAGCTGGCCGTACCTCTTGGGGCCGAGAAGGAGTTCGCGTACCACCAGCAGTGCCCAGCGTTCTCCGATCAGGTCGAGCCCGTGGGCGGTGCCGCAGGCGTCGTGGTAGGTCCGCTTGGTTGCCATGGCGGCAGCCTACCCGCGCTACTTCTAGATTGAAAGTGGAATGTTGTCTTTCTGAAGTGCCATGCGCTACGGTGATCGCGCCGGCAGGGAGATCGGTCCCGGCACCCGAGAACGACAGCCAGACATACGGGAGACTCCGGATGCGCACTCTGATCAGCACCGCTTTCATCTCGCTCGACGGCGTTGTGGAGGCCCCGGGCGGCGAGCCCGGCCACCGGAGCTCCGGGTGGGCCTTCAAGGCCGTCGACTTCCTCCAGGAGGCGTACGAGATCAAGGACCGGGAGCAGCGGGAGGCCGCCGCGATCATGCTGGGGCGGACCAGCTACGAGGTGTTCAGCCCGGTGTGGCCGGACATGGAGGAGTTCGCCGACTACAACGCGATGCCGAAGTACGTCGTCTCCACCACCCTCACCGAGGGTGATCTGGTCTCGAACTGGGGCGAGACCACGATCCTGCGCTCGGTCGACGAGGTCGCAGAACTGAAGAAGACCGAGGGCGGCCCGATCGTCATCCACGGCAGCGCCACCCTCAACCGGAGTCTCTCGGACGCCGGTCTCATCGACCGCTACCACCTGCTCGTCTACCCGCTGCTGCTCGGTGCGGGCAAGCGGCTGTTCAGCGACACCGACAAGGACGCCCAGAAGCTGAGGCTCGTCGAGTACGAGGCCTACGCCAACGGCGTGCAGAAGAACGTCTTCGAGGTCGTCCGCTGACGCCGACGCGGGTGCGCCTCGGCACCCGGGCCGGCTGCTCCCGGACGGGGCGGCTCACGTTCCGTCCGGGAGCAGCCGGTTGCCGGGCCTCCACGGCCCGATGCCGGTCCGGGGCGGCGCCGTGGTCGCCGGATGCCCCGACCGGCCGGAGGCCGCCCGTGCGAGGTCGTCGCCGTCCTGCGGGGCCGTCGCGCCGGCCGGGCCGCATGGGGCGGGAGGGGGTCAGCCGAGGCCGAGGTCGCGGCGGAGGCGGGCCACGTGGCCGGTGGCCTTCACGTTGTAGAGGGCTTTTTCGATCTTCCCGTCGGGGTCGATGACGAAGGTGGAGCGGATGACGCCGACGGTGGTCCTGCCGTACATCGTCTTCTCGCCGTAGGCGCCGTAGGCCTTGTGCACGTCCAGTCCGCGGTCGGACAGCAGGGGGAAGGTCAGGGCGTCGTGCTCGGCGAACCTCGCCAGCTTCTCGGGGGTGTCCTTGGAGACCCCGAGCACGGTGAATCCGGCGGCGGCCAGGGAGTCGAGGCTGTCGCGGAAGTCGCAGGCCTGCTTGGTGCAGCCGGGGGTCATGGCGGCCGGGTAGAAGTACAGGATGACCCGTCGGCCGCGGTGGGCGTCCAGGGACACGGTGGTGCCGTCGGCGGCCGGGAGGGTGAAGTCCGGGGCGGCGTCGCCCGGTTCGAGTTTCGTCACGTTTCCTCCGAGGAATGGTTCTCGCCGGTCAACCTACCGGCCCGTCCGAAGTGTCGGGTGAGCTCCGGACCTGACAGACTGATCGGTGTCGAGGGCGACGAGAGGAGAGCCATGGCGGAGACCGATCCCGCGGAGCTGGAGCGGCGGATCGAGCGTACGCGCGCGGAGCTGGCCCGGACGGTCGACGAGATCGCGGACCGGGTGCGTCCGAGGAACGTCGCGCGGCGGACCGTCGCCAGGATGGAGGCGAACGCCAAGCAGTTCGTCATGTCCGTGGGCGACCGGATCGGTGACGCGGTGGGGGCGCCGACGGGCGCGCCGCGTGCGGCCGGGCCGGAGGGCGGGTCCGAGGAGCTGTGGGAGGAGCCGCCGCCGCTGGCGCCGGTGCTGGTCGGGGTGGGCGCGGTGCTGGTGGTCGGCGCGGTGGTCCTGCTGGTGCGGCGGCGCCGCCGCGGGTGAGGGCCGCGGCCGCCGGGGCGGGCGGCCGCCGGGGGTGGTCAGAGGAAGGTGCGGCCCTCGCCGCGGTAGGTGGGGACCTCGTCGACGACGCGGTCGCCGTCGACGAGGTGGAGGGCGGCGAAGCGTTCGCACAGTTCGCCGGCCTTGGCGTGGCGGAACCAGACGCGGTCGCCGGGGCGGAGGTCCTCGGCGGCCTGGCCGGTGAGCGGGGTCTGGACCTCGCCGGCGCCTTCGCGGGGGTCGTAGCGGAGGCCGGCGGGCAGGTAGGGCTGGGGGAGGCGGTCGGGGCCGGGTGCGCCGGAGGCGGTGTAGCCGCCGCCGAGGACGGTGACGGTGCGCGGGGCGGGGCGGCGGACGACGGGCAGGGCGTAGAGCGCGGCGGGGCGGCCGGTGAAGCCGCGGTAGAAGTCGAACAGGCGGGGATGGTAGAAGCCGGAGCCGGCGGTGAGTTCGGTGACGGCCTCCTCGCGGGCGGTGGTGTCGAGGCTGCCGGTGCCGCCGCCGTTGACGAATTCGAGGTCGGCGAGCTGGCGGACGGCCTGGGTGACGCGGGCCCGGCGGGGGGCGAGTTCGCGGCGGGAGCGGTCCTGCATCCAGCGGATGGCGCGGCTCATGAGGGGGTTGCCGGGCGGGGCGTCGCCGACTCCGGCGATCTGGGCCTCGTAGGCCATGAGGCCGACGAGGCGGAGGCCGGGGCGTTTGGCGATGTCGGCGGCGAGGGCGGTGGCCTGGTCGGCGTCGCGGACGGGGGAGCGGAGGGCGCCGGCGCGGAATCCGCCGCCGAGGGTGACGTAGCCGGCGTCGATGTCGATGCAGAGGCGGATCTCGTGGCGGTCGCGGAGGCCGGCGAGGGCGGTCTCGATGAGGTCGAGGTGGCCGGGGTGGTCGACCATGAGGGTGATCTCGCGGGCGGCGCGGGGGTCGGTGGCGAGCCGGGTGAGGGCGGTGCGGTCGGTGGTGGGGTAGCCGACGAGGATGTCGCGCAGGCCGGTGGAGGCGAGCCAGAGGGCTTCGGGGAGGGTGAAGGCCATGACGCCGGTGAAGCCGTCGAGGGCGAGGATGCGTTCGAGGACGGGCCGGGAGCGGATGGATTTGCTGGCGACCCTGATGGGCTTGCCGTGGGCGCGGCGGGTCAGGGCGGCGGCGTTGCCGGTCAGGGCCGCGAGGTCGAGGACGGCGAAGGGCGGGTCGAGGTGGGCGGTGGCGTGGTCGTAGCGCCGGCGGTCGTCCATCGTGCTCCTCGGGGGTCTGCGCGGTGGGTTCACGGGCAGGATAACCACGCGCCCGATAACGTGAGTAGCTCTCACGTTAACCGGGGGCGGGTAATTTCTCGCCCAAGACCGTTCCCCGATTCGCGCGGGTGGGTGCGTCGTGCCGCCCGCCGCCGGGCGGGGCGGCCGTAGACCTGGCCGGGTGATGACTACTCTCCAGGAGACCCCGGTGGTCGCGGGAGGCGCACCGGAGGCGCCGGGCCGTCCGGCGGACCGCCGCAGGGCGGTGCGGTCGCTGCGGCCGGACCGGAGTCCGGCGGGTGCGGTGACCGCGCTGGCGGCCTCCGCCGTGCTGTGCGCCGCCGCGGGGGGAACGGTCGCCCTGCTGACGGGGGCGCCCGCCGCGCAGGAGGCGTACGCCGGGCTCGCGGCCGGGGCCGGCGCGCTGAGCTGGTCGGATCCCGCGGTGCTGGGCGCGGGGCTGGCGCTGGCGGCGGTGGGCGCCTGCCTGGTCGCGCTCGCGCTGGTGCCGGGGCGGACCCGGCTGGTGCCGTTGGAGACGGGCGATCCGCTGGCGGTGATCGGGCTGACCCGGCCGGGGCTGCGCCGTACGCTGCGGGCGGCGGCGCTGGCGGTGGACGGCGTGGCCGGGGCGCGGGTGCGCCTGGGGCGCCGGCAGGTCGAGGTCGTCGTGGTCGCCGAGGTCTCCGGGGCGGACGGGGCGGACGGGGCGGAGCGGCTGCTCCGCCGGGTCGGCGCGGCGGTCGGGGACCGGCTGGTCGAGCTGGGCGCGGTGTGCGGCGACGAGGTCGTGGTGCGGCTGCGCGGGCGGGCCGGGCGATGAGGGCCTACCTGGGCAACCGGATCGGCCTGGCCGTCACCGGGACGGTGCTGGCCGGGGCGGGGCTGTACGGCGTGCTGCGCGGGCTGGGGGAGATCCCCGGCCATCCGGGCGGGGAGCCGGTGCTGGATCCGGGGCTCCCGGTCCGGCTGGCGGAGGACCCGGGGTCGGGGTGGCTGGTGGCGCTAGTACTTGTAGTACTGGGGCTTGTCTGCGTCCGCTGGCTGCTGCGGGCGCTGGGCTGGGGGCGGTGCGGCCGGCGCAGCGAGACCGGGATCGCGATGCTGGGCGTCGCGCTTAAAGAAGTCGAAGGGCTGGGCCGGGTGCAGGTCAGGACGGTCGAGGGGGACCGGATCCGGATCGGCGTGGGCTGCGGGCCCGACACCGACGTCGGCAGGCTGGTGGCGCGGATGAACGAGGACGCCGTCGACCGGGTTCGGCGGGCGGTAGGGAACGATGGTCTCGGGGTTGTCGTCCGCCTTCATGTGCGCGGTCGCTGAGGGCCACCACCCTTCCTCCTCGTCGCCGTCCGCGGGCTCGGCTGGGGCGGGGCGCGCGGCGCGGTCCGCGGGGCCCCCGGGCCCGGCGGGGGCGGTGCGCCCGCCGAAGGCCAGTCCGGCGGCCAGGCAGGCCAGCGGTACGGCCGGCACCACGTAGCGGTGGTCGAAGGCCGCGACGAACTGCGGCAGCGCGATCAGGACGACGGCGGCGGACCAGGGCAGGAGCACCGGGCCGCCCAGGCGCCGCCACTGGGTCAGCACGCCGATCAGGCCGATGAGCAGGACGACGCCGAGGAAGGGGCCGCGCAGGAAGCCGTGCTCCTGGTAGGCGCGCAGCCAGCCGGCGTAGGGCTCGGCGATGTAGGTGTCGCCGGGCGCGCCCTGGTAGGCGACGGTGATCTCCTCGGCGGTGCGGCCGCGGGAGGCGGTGCCGTCGGGCAGTGAGGCGGTGCCCTCGGGGAAGACGTAGGCGCTCTGGTCGCCCTCGGTCGGGTAGACGCGCCGGTCCCAGTCGAAGACGTGGGCCAGGTCGGCCAGGCCGGTGCGGAGGAAGTCCGCGGGCTGGGCGGCGACGGCCCGCATGGCGAAGTCGCCGGCCAGGGCGTCGCGTTCGGCCCAGGAGCCCTTGATCTTGTTGAAGGGGGACTCGCCGTCCCAGATGTAGAGCGGGGGCGCCTTGCGCGCGCCCGGCGGTTCGGTGGGGCAGAGTGCGGCCTCGGGGCCGGTGGGCCGGATCTTCGCGCAGTCGGCGAACGTCATGGTGCGCGCCCACAGGAAGGCGTTGCCGCGGGTCATGGCGTAGTCGCCGTGCTCGGCGTGGAACCAGACGGCGTAGCCGCCGAGGACCAGGGCGCTCGCCGCCGCGGTGGCGAGCAGCGCCCGCCATCCGGCCCGGCGGAGCAGCAGGCAGACGCAGACGACGGCGATCAGCGGCAGTCCGACGGTCCGGGTGACGGTGGCGGCGGCGAGCAGGAGCCCGGCCAGGAGCGCGGCCCGCAGCGGCGGCCGGCGCCGCCACAGCACCAGCGTGACGGCGAACACGACCAGGGCCTCGAAGAGCAGGTCCGCCATGACGAGGTGTTCGAGCTGGACCTGGTGGACGTCGAGCAGGGCGGGGAGCGCGGCGAGCGTCGCGCCCCAGCCGGGGAGCCGGGCCAGGCGGCGCAGCAGGAGGTAGACGCAGACGGCGACGGCCAGGCCGAGCAGGTGCTGGACGACGACCACGGCCTGCACGCTCTGCAGGGGGCCGAGCAGCCACAGGAACAGCGAGTAGCCGCTGGGGCGCGACTCCATGGGCCGGGGGTCGAGCGCGGTGTTCAGGTAGGCGAAGGAGTCGGCCCAGAACCACAGGGCGGGGCGGTAGCCGAGCACGGCCAGGGCGCGCAGGGCGCAGCCGGCCAGCAGCGCGGTCAGGAAGAGCCAGTGGGTGCGGAAGAAGCGGCCCGCCGGTGGGGCTTCCGTCGTCACGCGACCTCCCTGACCTCCGCGGACCCTCGCGGCCCTTCGCGAACTTTCGCAGACCATCGCGAAAACTGCCTGACCTTCGCGAACAGGTCAACCACGATAGCCGCCGTGCCGAGCGCTCCCGTACGGGAGCGCGGAACCCGGCGGCCTCCGTCCCGCTCGCCCCGCCCGCCCTGTCCGCCGGAGAGGCGGGGGACCCGCGGCCGGCCCGGGAGGCGGGCCGGCCGGGTCAGCACTCGATGACGTTGACGGCGAGGCCGCCGCGGCTGGTCTCCTTGTACTTGTCGAGCATGTCGCGGCCGGTGTCGCGCATGGTCTTGATCGCCTTGTCGAGGGAGACGAAGTGGTGGCCGTCGCCGCGCAGCGCGATCCGGGCGGCGGTGATGGCCTTGATGGAGGCCACCGCGTTGCGCTCGATGCACGGGATCTGCACCAGGCCGCCGATCGGGTCGCAGGTCAGGCCCAGGTTGTGCTCGATGCCGATCTCGGCGGCGTTCTCCACCTGCTCGGGCGTGCCGCCCAGCACCTCGGTGAGCCCGGCGGCGGCCATGGAGCAGGCCGAGCCGACCTCGCCCTGGCAGCCCACCTCGGCTCCGGAGATGGAGGCGTTCTCCTTGAACAGCACGCCGACGGCGCCGGCGGTGAGCAGGAAGCGGACCACGCCGTCGTCGTCCGCCTCGCGGACGAACCGGTCGTAGTAGGTCAGGACGGCGGGGATGATGCCGGCCGCGCCGTTGGTGGGAGCGGTGACGATCCGGCCGCCGGCGGCGTTCTCCTCGTTGACCGCGAGGGCGAACAGCGAGACCCAGTCCATCACCTGCAGCGGGTCCTTCTCGTGGCTCTCGCTCTGCAGCCGCCGGTGGAGCCGGTGGGCGCGGCGGCGGACCTTGAGCCCGCCGGGCAGCACGCCCTCCTTGGTGATGCCGCGCCGCACGCACTCGGACATGACGCGCCACAGGTCGAGCAGACGGGTGCGGATCTCGGTCTCGTCGCGGCCGAAGGCCTTCTCGTTCTCCAGCATCAGGCCGGAGACCGACAGGCCCGTCTCGCGGCAGTGGGCGAGCAGCTCGGCCGCGGTGGTGAACGGGTACGGCAGCGCGGTGTCGTCGGGCTTGATGCGGTCGGTCCCGGTGGCGCTCTCGTCGACGACGAAGCCGCCGCCGACCGAGTAGTAGACCTTCTCCCGGAGGGTCTCGCCGTGCTCGTCGAAGGCGGTGAAGCGCATGCCGTTCGGGTGGCCGGGCAGCGAGACCTTGCGTTCGAAGACGAGGTGCTCGCCGACGACGAACGGGATCTCGCGGGAGCCGTACAGGCGGATGGTGCCGGAGGCCTTCATGGCGGCCAGCCGCTCGTCGACGGTGTCGACGTCGACGAGCTCGGGCTTCTCCCCGGACAGGCCCAGCAGGACGGCCTTGTCGCTGCCGTGGCCCTTGCCGGTCAGGCCGAGGGAACCGTACAGGACGGCCTCGACGCGGGCGGTCTTGTCCAGCAGGCCGTCGTGGTCGAGGCCCCTGGCGAAGCGGTGCGCGGCGGCCATCGGGCCACCGGTGTGGGAGCTGGACGGGCCGATCCCGATCTTGAAGAGGTCGAAGACGCTGATCGCCATTGATCATCGGTCCTTAGAACCGCCGTGACCGCGCGCGTCCGCAGGGCGCGCGCGGTCACGGCACGGAGAGGGGACGTGTCAGGACTCGCCGGAGGTGAGGGCGGCGTACTCCTCGGCGGAGAGCAGGTCGCCGGTGTCGCCCTCGACGCGGACGCGGAAGAGCCAGCCCTCGCCGTAGGGGTCGCTGTTGACCAGGGAGGGGTCGTCGACGACGGTCTGGTTGACCTCGACGACCTCGCCGCCGACGGGGGCGTAGATGTCGCTGACCGACTTGGTCGACTCGACCTCGCCGACCGCGTCGCCGGCGGCGACGGTGGAGCCGGCCTCGGGGACCTGCACGTAGACCACGTCGCCGAGCGCGTCGGCGGCGTAGGCGGTGATGCCCACGGTGACGGTCGGGCCGTCACCCGCCACCCACTCGTGCTCCTTGGTGTAGCGCAGGCCGTCGGGAATGCTGCTCACTTGTTCCTCCTGTAGAAAGGCAGGTCGACGATCTCGACCGGCTCACGGCTGCCCCGGATGTCCACCGCCAGACCGTCGCCCAGGGCCGAGGTGTCCACGTAGGCCATGGCGATGGGCCGGCCGAGCGTCTGGGAGGGCGCTCCGCTGGTGACCTCGCCGACGGTCGCGCCGGTGTCGGCGCGCACCACCGGGTAGCCGTGCCGGGGGACCCGGCGGCCGGTGGAGACCAGGCCGACCAGGCGGCGGGCGGGGACGTCGTCCTTGAGCGCCTCGAGGGCGGCGCGGCCGACGAAGTCGCCCGGCTTGTCGAACTTCACCACGCGGCCGAGCCCGGCGTCGAACGGGGTGCGGGTGGTCGACAGCTCGTTGCCGTACAGCGGCATGCCGGCCTCCAGTCGGAGGGTGTCGCGCGCCGACAGCCCGGCGGGGCGCAGGCCGTACGGCTCGCCGGCCTCGGTGAGCGCGGCCCACAGCGGTTCGGCGTCGTCGCAGGCGATGAAGAGCTCGAAGCCGTCCTCGCCGGTGTAGCCGGTGCGGGCGATGAGCGCCGGGCGGCCGGCGACCGTGGCGGGCAGGCCCGCGTAATACTTCAGGCCGGCGAGGTCGGCGTCGGTGAGGCGGGCGAGGATCTCCTGCGAGCGGGGGCCCTGCACGGCGATGAGCGCGTAGCGGTCGGAGCGGTCCTCGACGGCGGTGTCGAACGCCTCGGCGCGCCCGGTGAGCTCGGCGGCGACCATGGGGTAGTTGGAGGCGTTGGCGACGACCATGAACTCCTCGGGGGCGAGGCGGTAGACGATCAGGTCGTCCAGCACGCCGCCCTGCGCGTTCACGATCATCGTGTAGCGGGCGCGGCCGGGCTCCAGCGTGGACAGGTGCCCGACGAGGGCGTGGTCGAGGGCCTCGCCGGCCTGCGGCCCGGTGACGAAGATCTCCCCCATGTGGGACAGGTCGAACAGGCCCGCGGCCTGGCGGACCGCGTTGTGCTCGGCGGACTCGCTGCCGTAGCGGAGCGGCATCAGCCAGCCCGCGAAGTCGGTCAGCGTCGCGCCGAGGGACTCGTGGACGCCGCGCAGCGGCGTGGGTCGGGACATGATCGCACCTCGGACATGGGTCGGATGAGAGCATCCTCCCCCTCTGTCATGGGTGCCTGAGAGCTTCGCCCGGGTTTTAACCGGACTTTCACCTTCGGCGAGGCCGCGGAGGCCTGCTTTCCAGAGGGCACCTACCCGCACGGTCCTTTGCCTTGAGAGGTTCGCGGGGAGGGCTTGCTCCTTCAGGGGTCCTGGCCTGGCTGTCAGGACGCTCTCCCGCACGGGCTCATCGGTGTCCCGGCCAGCCTAACGGCCGCCGCCCGCCGAGCGAAATCCCCGGATCCGGGATCCGGCGGGCTCACGGGCGGACGTGGTCGACGAGCGCGCGGAACAGGGCGCACTCGTCGTCGGCCTCGGGGTGCCACTGCACGGCCAGGGCGAAGGGGTGGCCGTCCAGTTCCACGGCCTCGACGGTGCCGTCCCCGGCGTGGGCGGTCGCGCGCAGGCCGTCGCCGAGGCGGTCGGCGGCCTGGTGGTGGTAGTGGGCGACGTCGGCGCTGTGCGCGCCGAGGATCTCCGCGATCCGGCTGCCGGGCGCGAGCCGGACCGGGAGGCGGCCGTAGGCGCCGGGGGCCGGGCAGTGCCCGCGGTGGCCGACCGCCTCGGGCAGGTGCTGGTGCAGGGTGCCGCCCAGGGCGGTGTTGAGGACCTGCAGGCCCCGGCAGACGCCCAGCAGCGGCAGGCCGCCGTCGAGCGCGGCCCGGACGAGACCGAGCTCGAAGTCGTCGCGGAACGGGCGGACGTGGCTCGTGGCGGGATGGGGCGGCGCGCCGTACCGGGCGGGGTCGACGTCGCCGCCGCCGGCCACGATGAGCGCGTCCAGGCGGCCGGCGAGCGCCGCGGGGTCGCCGGCCGGGGGCAGGATCACCGGCTGGCCGCCGGCCCGGACCACGTGGTCGACGTAGCCGTACGGCAGGAGCGCGGCGGGCGTGTCCCAGACGGTGAAGCGCGCGGGCTCGACGTAGCAGGTGATGCCGATGACGGGACGGGACACCGCGACCTCCCTCGACCTCCCTCGATCTGCCCGGGCCCTCCGCGGCCTGCCGTGACGTGCCGGGCCCCTCTCCTTGCGGGCCTTCCCGGCGCCGGGGCCGCCTTCTACAGCGGGGTGACGTAGGCGCCGGAGATGCCGCCGTCGACGAGGAACTGCGAGGCGGTGACGAAGCTGGCGTCGTCGGAGGCCAGGAACGCCGCGGCCGCGGCGATCTCGGAGGCCTCGGCGAAGCGGCCGAGCGGGACGTGCACCAGGCGGCGCTGCGCCCGCTCGGGGTCGGCGGCGAACAGCTCCCGCAGCAGCGGCGTGTTCACCGGCCCGGGGCAGAGCGCGTTGACCCTGATGCCCTCGCGGGCGAACTGCACGCCGAGCTCCCGGGACATCGCCAGCACGCCGCCCTTGGAGGCGGTGTAGGAGATCTGGGAGGTCGCCGAGCCCATCACCGCGACGAACGAGGCGGTGTTGATGATCGAGCCCCTGCCCTGCCGCCGCATGTGGGGGATGACGTGCTTGCAGCACAGGTAGACGCCGGTGAGGTTGACCTCCTGCACCCGGCGCCAGGCGTCGATGCCGGTCTGGAGGATGGAGTCGTCGTCCGGCGGGGAGATGCCCGCGTTGTTGAAGGCGACGTCCACGCTCCCGTAGGTCTCGACGGCCGTGCGGTACATGCGCTCGACGTCGTCCTCGCTGGTGACGTCGGCGCGCACGAACAGGCCGCCCACCTCGGCGGCGGCCTCGGCGCCGGCGGCCTCGTCGACGTCCGCGCACACCACCTTCGCGCCCTCCTGGGCGAAGCGGCGCGCGGTGGCCAGGCCGATCCCGCTCCCGGCGCCGGTGATGACGGCCACGCGGTCCTGCAGGCGCTGCATCAATCCTCCGAAATGAAGACGTTCTTGGTCTCGGTGAACGCGTACAGGGCGTCGGGGCCGAGCTCCCGGCCGAGCCCGGACTGCTTGAACCCGCCGAACGGCGTCCAGTAGCGGACCGACGCGTGCGAGTTGACGCTGAGGTTGCCCGCCTCGACGGCCCGGGCCACCCGCAGGGCCCGCCCGACGTCGCGGGTCCAGATCGACCCGCTGAGGCCGTAGCGGGTGTCGTTGGCGATCCGCACGGCCTCCGCCTCGCCGTCGAACGGCACCACCGAGAGCACCGGCCCGAAGATCTCCTCGGTGAAGGCCGGGTCGGCGGGATCGGGGGTCAGGACCGTCGGAGGGAACCAGAAGCCGGGCCCGGACGGGCAGGTGCCCTGCAGGTAGGGGGTGCCGGTGACGAAGGAGGCGACCCGGTCGCGGTGGGCGGCGCTGATCAGCGGGCCCATCCCGGTGTCCTCGGCGCGCGGGTCGCCGACCTTGACCGCGAGCACCGCCTCCGACAGGCGGTCCATGAACTCCGCGTAGACGGAGCGCTCCACCAGCAGGCGGGAGCGGGCGCAGCAGTCCTGCCCGGCGTTGTCGAAGACCGCGTACGGGGCGGTGGCGGCGGCCCTGGCCAGGTCGGCGTCGGCGAAGACGATGTTGGCGCTCTTGCCGCCGAGCTCCAGGGTGAGCCGCTTGACCTGCCCGGCGCAGACCCGGGCGATCCGCTTTCCCGTCTCGGTCGAGCCGGTGAAGACGATCTTGGCGACGTCCGGGTGCTCGACGAGGCGGGCGCCGGCCACCCCGCCCTCCCCGGGCACCACCTGGAGCACCCCCTCGGGCAGGCCGGCCGCCAGGGCCAGCTCGGCCAGGCGCAGCGCGGTCAGCGGGGTCTGCTCGGCGGGCTTGACGACGACCGTGTCGCCCGCGGCCAGCGCGGGGGCGACCCCCCACATCATGATCACCATGGGGAAGTTCCACGGCACGATCACGCCGACCACGCCGAGCGGTTCGGCGAAGGTGACGTCCCAGCCGCCGGGGACGGGGATCTGCCGGCCGTGGTTGCGCTCGGGCGCGCCGGCGTAGAAGTCGAGCACGTCGGCGACGTTGCCTGCCTCCCAGCGGGCGTTGGCGGCGGTGTGCCCGGCGTCGGCGGTCTCCAGGGCGGCCAGCTCCGCGCCGTGCTCGCGCACCAGCGCGGCGAAGGCGCGCAGCAGCCGGGCGCGGTCGCCGGGGGCGACCCTCCGCCAGGCGGGGAAGGCCGCGCGGGCGCGCTCCACCGCCCGGTCCACCTCGGCGGCGTCGGCGGGCTCGACGTCGGCGATGACCTCCTCGGTCGCCGGATTCACGATCTCCACGTCGCCTCCGTCCGGGCCGTGCCGCCTGCGCGACCGGCCGTGCCGTGCCCGCTGGCGCGGGCCGTGCCGCCGTCTCCGGGCCGCATCCGCGTCACATCCGCTCGAATCCGCGCCGCAGCTCCCAGTCGGTGACCGCGGCGTCGAAGGCGGCCAGCTCGACCCGGGCGGCGTTGGCGTAGTGCGCGACGACCTCCTCGCCGAAGGCCCCGCGGGCGAGCGCGGAGCCCTCCCACAGGGCCAGGGCGTCGCGCAGGGTGCGCGGGACCGTCGGGGAGTCGGAGGCGTAGGCGTTGCCCTCGAAGGGCTCGGGCAGCTCCAGGCCGCTCTCGACGCCGTGCAGCCCGGCCGCGACCATCGCCGCGACCGCCAGGTAGGGGTTGACGTCGCCGCCGGGCACGCGGTTCTCGACCCGCAGCGACGGCCCGTGCCCGACCAGGCGCAGCGCGCAGGTCCGGTTGTCCACGCCCCAGCGCACCGCGGTGGGGGCGAAGCTGCCCGGCGCGTACCGCTTGTAGGAGTTGATGTTGGGCGCGTAGAGCAGGGTGAACTCGCGCAGGCAGGCGAGCTGCCCGGCGATGAAGCGCCGCCCGGTCTCCGACAGCCCGTGCGGCCCGTCCCCGGCCATGACCGGCTCCCCGCCGCCGTCGCGCAGCGACAGGTGGATGTGGCAGGAGTTGCCCTCGCGGGAGTTCGGCTTGGCCATGAAGGTCAGCGACACGCCCCGCTGGGCGGCGATCTCCTTGGCGCCGTTCTTGTAGACGACGTGGTCGTCGCAGGCGGTCAGGGCGTCGGTGAAGCGGAAGGCGATCTCGTGCTGGCCGGGGTTGCACTCGCCCTTGGCCGACTCGACGTACATGCCGGCGCCCTCCATGCCGAGCCGTACGGCGCGCAGCAGCGGCTCGATCCGGGCGGTGCCGAGCAGGGAGTAGTCGACGTTGTAGAGGTTGGCCGGGGTCAGGTCGCGGTAGCCGCGGCGCCAGGCGTCCTCGTAGCTGTCGGTGAAGACGACGAACTCCAGTTCGGTGCCGGCGAACGCCCCCCAGCCCCGGGCGGCCAGGCGGTCGAGCTGGCGGCGCAGGATCTGCCGGGGCGAGGCGGCGACGTCCGAGCCGTCCTGCCAGACCAGGTCGGCCTGGAGCATGGCGGTGCCCTCCTGCCAGGGCACCCGGCGCAGGGTGGCCGGGTCGGGGCGCATCACGAAGTCCCCGTACCCGTCGTCCCAGGACGACATCGCGTAGCCGTCGACGGTGTTCATGTCCACGTCCACCGCCAGCAGGTAGCTGCAGCCCTCGGCGGCGTGGTGGAGCACCTCCTCCAGGAAGTAGCGCGCGGACAGCCGCTTGCCCTGGAGCCGGCCCTGCATGTCGGTGACCGCCAGCAGCACCGTGTCGATCCGCCCGGCCGCCACCTCGTCGCGCAGCTCGCCGATGTCCACGCGCCCTCCTCGCCGGAGTCCTATTGGGCTAGTGTCAGACCATTGATGTGCACCGAGGATGGGGTTGTCAAGAGCCGGAGGTGAGGTTTGCAGGAGTCGCCGCGACCGACGACCGTGTTCCGGCCGGTGCGGGCGGGCAACGCCTTCGAGGAGACCGTGGAGCGGCTGCTCCAGGCCGTCAAGCTCGGGCTCGTCGTCGACAAGCTCCCGCCCGAGCGGGAGCTCGCCGCGCAGCTGGGCATCAGCCGCGTCACCCTGCGCGAGGCGATCCGAGCGCTCGCCGAGGCGGGCTACCTGCAGGTGCGGCGGGGCCGCTACGGCGGTGCGTTCGTCACCTACACCCCGCCCCCGCCCCGCCAGGAGGACCTGCGCCGCGCGGTGGCCGACATGGGCACCGGCCACCTGGCCGACGCGCTCACCTTCCGGCTGGCCGTCGAGTGCGGCGCCGCCCAGGTGCTGGCCACCGCCGAGCCGGCCGGCGGGTGGCGCGAGACGCTGCGCCGGCGCCTGGCGGAGGTCAACTCCGCGAGCCCGGAGGACTACCGGCGGCTGGACACCGCCTTCCACCTGTCCATCGCCGAGCTGACCGGCTCGGAGTCCCTCGCCGCGGCCTGCGCCGACGCGCGGCTGCGGGTCACCGACCTGCTCAACGCCATCCCGGTGCTGCAGCGCAACATCGAGCACGCCGCCGTCCAGCACGAGGCGATCGTGGCGGCCATCCTGGCCGGGGACCCCGAGGCCGCCCGCCGCGCCGTGACCGAGCACCTGGAGGGGACGGCGGCGCTGCTACGGGGGTTCCTGGCATAACCTGTAACGGCTGTGGGGGAGTGGTTCCAGCAACGCATCATCGAGACAGGACGGCTGCCGCTGTTCTGTTTCTTCGTCGCGCTGATCGTCGCCTTCGTCTTCACCCGGATCAACGTCCGGCTCATCCGGGCCGGGGTCGGCCGGTTCCGTGACATCAACGTCGGCGAGATGCACATCCACCACATGGTCTTCGGCGTGGTGCTGACCCTGCTCGGCGGGGTCGCCGGGCTGCTCGTCTCGGGCGTCTCCGACACCTGGTACGCGGTGACGGCCGCCGTCTTCGGCGTCGGCGCGGCCCTGATCCTCGACGAGTTCGCGCTGATCCTGCACCTGCACGACGTCTACTGGGAGGAGGAGGGCCGCACCTCGGTCGACGCCGTGTTCGTCGCGGTCGCGGTCACCGGCCTGCTCCTGCTGGGCCTGCGCCCGCTGGGCTGGGAGGACTCCGGCGGCGCCCCGCAGGGGCCCTGGGTGGCGGTCGCCCTCGTCGTCGCCAACCTCGTGCTCGCGGTCGTCACCCTGCTCAAGGGCAAGATCTGGACCGGTCTGGTCGGCCTGTTCCTGCCGTTCCTGCTGATCGTCGGGGCGCTCCGGCTGGCCCGCCCCGGCTCGCCCTGGGCCCACTGGTTCTACGCCTCCACCGCGCGCCGTCCCCGGCCCGCGCTGATGGCCCGCGCGATCCGCCGGGAGAAGCGCTGGCGGCGCCCGGTCATCCAGGCCAAGATCGCCTTCCAGGAGTTCGTCTCCGGCCGCCACGACCTGCCCCCCAGCCGCCTGCGCACCCGCAGGTGACGGGCCTCGAACGCGCTGACGAATCCCGGGCCCCAGGGGCATACTGGGACCCGTGAGCACCCTTCCGTCCCGCTGGCAGGACGTGGACCGGCGGGTCCCCGACTCCCTGGCCGACCTGCGCGGCCCCGCCACGGGGCTGGTCGCGCTCCCGCTCCACCTGGCCTGGTCGGGCCTGACCGAGTTCGACCTGGCGGACCCGCGCCTGCGGATGAGCCTGTACCGCACGGTCATCACCGGAGGCGGCCGGGCCGACGCCGAGGCCTACCTCAACGGCGAGCTGCTGCGCGCCGACTGGCCGGTGCTCCGCCGGGGGATCGGACCCGCCTACCGCAGGGCGTGGGAGGACAAGCTCTCCGCCCTGGGCGCCTGAGCGGATGGGCTTCCCGCCGTTCCAGGAGCGGATCCTGCGGACCGTGCTGCCGGTCTGCGACCGGTTCGGGCTGGTGCTGGCCGGCGGCCACGCCATGCGCCTGCACGGCCTCACCGACCGGCCGAGCCGGGACCTGGACCTCGCGACGGCGGCCGGGACGCCGCTGCCGGAGGTCGCCGACGGGGTGGCGGAGGCGCTGCGGGCGGCCGGGCTGGAGGTCGCCGCGCACGAGGTGACGGCGCGCACGGGCCGGCTGGTCGTCACCGACCCGGTGACCGGGCAGGCGTGCGAGCTCGACCTGCTGCGGGAGGCGCTGCAGCGCGGTGCCGTGACGGTGGCGGACCTGCCGGTCGTCGGGCTGGAGGACGCCGTCGGGCTGAAGATGCGCGCCCTGCACGAGCGGGGGCTCGCCCGCGACGTCATCGACGTCGCCGCGGTCGCCGACCTGTACGGCTTCCGCGAGCTGGAGCGGCTCGCCCGCCTGCACAACGAGGAGTTCTCCCTGGCCGAGCTGGTGATGCGGCTGGAGTTCGTCGACTTCATCGCCGACGAGGAGTTCGAGGCCTACGGGCTGGACGAGGAGGCGATCCGGCGGATGCGGTTGTTCGCCGCGGCCTGGGTGGAGGACATCGCGCTGCGCCGTGCCGACGAGGGCGACGCCGACTACGACGTCGACGTCCCGGAGCCCGACTGATCCGGTGTGCCCGGCCCCGCCGTGAGCGCCCGGGCACGCATGGCCGGGAGGCTCCCGGGCAGGTGACGGTCCAGCCTGACGAAAGGAGCGTCCCGTGGACGGATTCGGTCTGCGTGAGCTGAAGGCCCGGGCCAAGCGCGCGCTGGGCAGGAGCACCGGGAACCGCCGCCTGGCCGCCGAGGGGCGGACCGAGGAGGCCGAGGCGAGGCTGCTGCGGACCCGGGAGGAGATCCTGGAAACCGTGGCCGAGGTGCGCCGCGAGCACGCCGCCCGCCGTACCCGCTGACGGGCGCGGCTCTCAAGGATCACCGGCGCGCGCGGCCGTCTCCGTCGACGGCGTCGAAGGCCGGGTCGCCACGCAGGGGCGCGGGTCGGCGGCGCCCAGGCGCTCCCCGCCGACCAGGACGTTTCCCGGGTGCGGGTCGCCGCGGACCAGCCCCGCAGGACCGCTGCCGGCCAGGCCGAGCGCGGCGGCCCTGCGCGCGGCCGAGCAGGCGTTCGGCGGTTTCGAGCCCCCCGGCGGCCCCGGGGTCCTCCGCGGCATCGAGGGCGCCGGAGTCCCCGCGGCCGCCGGCCCTGGCCGCAGCCGGCGCCCGGCGAGCGCGGGCAGGGCGGCGAGCCGGTCGCGCACGCCGGGCCCGAATCGGGTCACCAGGCGGGCCTCGGCCTCGCAGGACGCTTCCGGTACGGCATGCGGCACGGGACCGGTCCGCCATCCCTGTCAACCGTAGTTGACATCTCTCCAGTCGTCAACCTATGTTGACATACGTCCGACTTCTGTCGGTGAAGACCGACTTTGGTCTACGAAAACCGGCGAAACGCTCGCGGAGGCGGCATGGACGGTAGAGAGGAAGGGCGGCGGCCGGGGGTCGGCCACGCCGTTGCGGAGGGGACGAGGGTGACCGAGAGCAGGGCCGGGAGCGGCGCGGAGGCCGCGGACGGAGCCGGTGCGGTGAGCGGATCCGGGGCCGGTGCGGGGAGGACCGCCGACGGCGGAGGGCGCGGTGCGGGCGCCGGGTCCGGCCACGGCGGGGCCGGAGGCGGGGGCGAGCCCGGGTCGTGGCGGCTGCTGCTGGGCTACGTCCGGCCGTACCGGAAGGTGCTCGCGCTCGGCGGCGTGCTGAGCCTCGTCAGCTCGCTGGCCGGGCTGGCGATGCCGCTGCTGGCCAAGGCGGTGATCGACGCCTTCGGCGCGGAGCGCTCCCTGACCGGGCCGGTGCTCGGCCTGACCGCCGCCGTGCTGGCGGGCGCGGCCGTCGGCGCCCTCGGCCGGTACGTGCTGGAGCGCATGGGCGAGGGCATCGTCTTCTCCGCCCGCCGGGGCCTGGTGGACCGCATGCTCCGGCTGCGCGTCTCCGAGGTGGACCGGCTCAAGCCCGGTGACCTGCTGGCCCGGGTCACCTCCGACACCACCCTGCTCCGCGCCGTCTTCACCGACGGGATCGTCGAGTCGGTCGGCGCCGTCTTCGTGCTGGTGGGCGCGGTCGTGATGATGGCGCTGATGGACGGGTTCCTGCTCCTGGTCACCTTGGCGGTGCTCGTCTGCGTCGGCGGGCTGGTGGGCCTGGTCATGCCGCGCATCCAGCGGGCCACGGTCGAGGCGCAGGCCGCCGTCGGGGAGATGGGCGCGGTGCTCGACCGGGTGCTGCAGGCCTTCCGCACGGTCAAGGCGAGCGGCGCCGAGGAGCGGGAGATCGCCGCCGTGGAGGAGGCCGCCCGCGAGGCCCGCGACCGCGGCGTCGCGGTCGCCTGGTGGAGCTCGATCGCGGGCATCTCGGCGTGGGTCGCCGCGCAGTTGGCCTTCGTGGCGGTGCTCGGCATCGGCGGGGCGCGCGTCGCCTCCGGCGAGCTGGAGGTGTCGTCGCTGATCGCCTTCCTGCTCTATCTCTTCTACCTGGTCGCCCCTGTCGGCCAGCTGGTGCAGGGCGCGACCCAGGTGCAGAGCGGTCTGGCCGCGGTCCGGCGGATCCGCCAGGTCGAGGAGCTCCCCGTCGAGGAGCCCGCCCGCCCGGTGCCGGGCGGCGGGGCCGCCGCGGCTCCCGGGACGGCTCGTCCGGCCGCCGCGCCGTACGCGGAGGCGGTCGCGGGGCCGGCGGCGGGATCCGCCGGCGCGGTCCGGGCGTCCCGGACGGTGCCCGCCGGGGTGGTGTTCGAGAACGTGTCCTTCCGCTACGGCGACGACCGGCCGGTGGTCCACCGGGAGGTGTCCTTCGAGGTCCCGGCGGGCGGGATGACCGCGCTGGTCGGCCCCTCGGGGGCGGGCAAGTCCACGGTCTTCGCGCTGCTGGAGCGCTTCTACGAGCGCACCGCCGGCAGGATCGCGATCGACGGCCGCGACATCCGCGACTGGCCGCTGGCCGGGCTGCGGGCGGCGCTCGGCTACGTCGAGCAGGACGCGCCCGTGCTGGACGGCACGCTCAGGGAGAACCTGGTCCTGGCCGCCCCGGACACGGTGGAGGCCGAGATCCGCCGGGTGCTCGCGCTGACCCGGCTGGAGGACCTGGTCGCCCGTCTCCCCGAAGGGCTGGAGACCATGGTGGGCCACCGCGGCATCATGCTCTCCGGGGGCGAGCGCCAGCGGGTCGCCATCGCGCGGGCGCTGCTGCGCAGGCCCCGGCTGCTCCTGCTGGACGAGGCCACCTCCCAGCTCGACGCGGTCAACGAGCTGCGGCTGCGCGAGGTGATCGCCGAGGTGGCGAAGGAGACGACCGTGCTGGTGATCGCCCACCGGCTCTCCACGGTGACCGGAGCCGACCGGATCGTGGTGATGGAGGGCGGCCGGGTCAGGGCCGTCGGCACCCACGACGAGCTGCTGGCCGGTGACGACCTCTACCGCGAGCTCGCCGCCACCCAGTTCCTGCTCCCCGCCGGGACCGGGGCGGAGCTCGCCGCCGGGGTCGAGGCGGGGGTCCCGGACGGGGGCGCGGCCGGGACGACCGGCGGGGCCGCCGCCGGGACCGAAGGCCGGACGGGGGCGCAGGAGACCACCGGCCGGACACGGGCATCCGTGGACTCCTGACCGGTTCCGGGTTCCGGTAATGGACAGAACACGGCAAATAACGTCAAAGATCGGTTTCTTCCCTCATGGCGGGGCATCCCGCCTGCTACGGAGTCTCTCCTCCGTTCACGGGCGCGTCAGGCGCCCGCCGTGCCGATCTCACCGGCCCGTCCGTGCGGGGCGGGCCGCTACGGCGGCCGGCAGGTAAGAGGGCGCCCCGGGGAGCCGTTCCCCGGGGCGCCCGCCGTCCACCGGGTTGACCCGTGGCCTGCGAGTGACAAATATGAATGCATTCATTCATGCCATGAGGAGGCTCGGTCATGACCGGCAGCCGGACCGTCCGCGCGCCGCGCGGCACCACGCTCACCGCCAAGGGGTGGCCGCAGGAGGCGGCGCTCCGCATGATCTGCAACAACCTCGACCCCGAGGTGGCCGAGCATCCGGAGCGGCTGGTCGTCTACGGCGGCTCGGGCAAGGCCGCCCGGGACTGGCGCTCCTTCGAGGCGATCACCCGCACGCTCACCTCGCTGGAGGGCGACGAGACGCTGCTGGTGCAGTCCGGCCGCCCGGTCGGCGTCTTCCGCACCCACGAGTGGGCGCCCCGGGTCCTCATCGCCAACTCCAACCTGGTGCCCGACTGGGCGGACTGGGAGGAGTTCCGCCGCCTGGAGGCCGCGGGCCTGACCATGTACGGGCAGATGACCGCCGGCTCGTGGATCTACATCGGCACCCAGGGCATCCTGCAGGGCACCTACGAGACCTTCGCCGCCGTGGCCGCCAAGCGGTTCGGAGGGTCCCTGGCCGGCACGATCACGCTGACCGCCGGGCTGGGCGGCATGGGCGGCGCCCAGCCGCTGGCCGTCACCATGAACGGCGGGGTGGCGATCTGCGTCGACTGCGACCCGCGCAGCATCGAGCGGCGGATCGGGCACCGCTACCTCGACGTGCGCGCCGCCGACCTCGACGAGGCGCTCCGGCTGGCCTACGAGGCGCGCGACGCGCGGCGCCCGCTCAGCATCGGCGTCGAGGCCAACGCCGCCGAGGCGGTGCCCGAGCTGCTGCGCCGCGGCGCCGAGATCGACGTCGTCACCGACCAGACCTCGGCGCACGACCCGCTGATGTACCTGCCGCTCGGCGTGGCCTTCGCCGACATGGCCGCCGAGCGGGACAAGGACCCGGCGGGCTTCACCGCGCGGGCCCGCGAGTCCATGGCCCGGCACGTGGAGGCGATGGTCGGGTTCGCCGACGCGGGCGCGGAGGTCTTCGACTACGGCAACTCCATCCGCGGCGAGGCCAAATTGGCGGGCGTGCAGCGTGCATTCGATTTCCCCGGCTTCGTGCCCGCCTACATCCGGCCGCTGTTCTGCGAGGGCAAGGGCCCGTTCCGCTGGGCGGCGCTGTCGGGGAACCCCGCCGACATCGCCAAGACCGACCGGGCGATCCTGGAGCTGTTCCCCGACAACGAGCCGCTGGCCCGGTGGATCCGGATGGCGGGGGAGAAGGTGCACTTCCAGGGACTGCCCGCCCGGATCTGCTGGCTCGGGTACGGCGAGCGGCACCTGGCCGGCGAGCGGTTCAACGACATGGTGGCCTCCGGCGAGCTCGAGGCCCCGGTCGTGATCGGCCGCGACCACCTCGACTGCGGCTCCGTGGCGAGCCCGTACCGCGAGACCGAGGGCATGCTCGACGGCTCCGACGCGATCGCCGACTGGCCGCTGCTGAACGCGATGCTCAACGTGGCCTCCGGCGCGGCGTGGGTCTCCATCCACCACGGCGGCGGCGTCGGCATCGGCCGGTCGATCCACGCGGGCCAGGTCACCGTCGCCGACGGCACGGCGCTCGGCGCCGAGAAGCTCCGCCGGGTGCTCACCAACGACCCCGGCACGGGCGTGATCCGGCACGTCGACGCCGGCTACGACGAGGCCGCCGCGGTCGCGCGGGAGCGCGGCGTGCGCGTCCCGATGCGCGAGACCGGAGGGGAATGACCGCGCGGGCCGGCCGGTTGGAGGGGACGTGGGCGACGGACTCGATCGACTCCTTCAGGGCCGGAGGCTCTCGCCGGTGCAGCGGCGGATCGCGCGCTATCTGGACGGCAACCTCGCCGAGGCGATCTTCCTGTCGAGCGTGGAGCTGGCGGACCGCGCCGGGGTGAGCCAGCCGTCGGTGAC
This sequence comes from Planomonospora alba, assembly GCF_039534085.1. Lineage (NCBI taxonomy): Bacteria > Bacillati > Actinomycetota > Actinomycetes > Streptosporangiales > Streptosporangiaceae > Planomonospora > Planomonospora alba. The sequence continues at coordinate 122,921 of NZ_BAAAUT010000002.1, read as the reverse complement.
CAGGTTCGCCATGGCGCTCGGGTTCGCCGGCTACCCCGAGCTCCGGCAGGCGCTGCGGCCCCTGGTGGTCGGCGGGGCCGAGGGCGCGGAGGCCGGGGGAGGCGCCGCGGCCCCGGAGGCGGACGGCCGCGGCGCGGCGCCCGCCGCGGCGCCTGCCGCGGGGCGGGGCGCGGGGCGGGCCAACGACCTGCAGGCCGCGATCGACGCCGAGATCCGCAACCTGTGCGCGGTCCGCGAGACGCTGGCCGACCCGTCGGCCGTCACGGAGCTGGGCGCCGCGCTGGCCTGCTGCGAGCCGCTGCCGGTGCTCGGGCTGCGGGTCTCCAGCGGCCTGGCCACCACGTTCGCCTACTACGCCCGCCGGATCCACCCGGACGTGCGGCTGCTGACCCACGGCGGGTCGGAGCTGGCCGACGGCCTGCACGCCGCCCGCCGCGCGGGAGCGGCCTGGCTGCTGGCGGTGGTGCTGCCGCGCTACCCGGCCGAGGCCGTGGCGGCCCTGGCGGACGCCCGGGGGCTGGGGCTGCGGACCGCTGTGATCACCGACCGGCGGGAGGTGCCGTTCGAGGCGGACGTGGTCCTCGCCGCGCCGGTCGGCGAGCGGCTGGTGTTCGACTCGCACGCGGCGCCGCTCGCCCTGGCCATGGTGCTGGTGGAGGCCATGGCGGACGCGGCGCCGCTGCGCACGCAGGCGAGGCTGGAGGAGTACGAGCGCATGACCGACCAGGCCGGGACCTTTCTGTCCTGACGGCTCCGCCCTGACCGCGCCGGGGCCGTCCCCACCGCCGGCGGCGGGGACGGCGGGGCGCCGAGGGCCGGTACGGCTCCGCCGTCCGCGCCTACCCGGCCAGCTTCCGCAGCGAGCGGAGCGACCAGGTCAGGGTGAGCACGCTCAGCGCCAGGAAGAGGCCGAAGGCGACCGGGACGGTGCCGTCGGAGAAGTCACCGGCGAACAGGGCGCGGCCCGCCTCGACCGCGTAGTAGAGCGGGTTGAACCTCGCCACGGCCTGCATCCAGTCGGGGGCGACCGAGATCGGCAGCATCAGACCGGACAGCAGCATCAGCGGGACCAGGAAGAACTGCACGATCTGCGACATGCCGTTCTCGTCGCGCACCGCCAGCGCCAGGCCGTACGAGAGGTTGGCCGCGAACAGGCCGGCCGCGGCCATGAGCAGCAGCACCAGGCCGACCGCGGGCAGGCCGACCCGCAGGCCCATCAGCGCGGCCACGCCCAGGATGATCAGCGACTGGAGGACCAGCATGATCACGTCCTTGGCCACCCGGCCGAGGACGATCGCGGGCCGCCACGCCTGGCTGACCGCGAGCCGCTCCAGCACCCCGTTGCGGGTCTCGTTGATCATGCCGAACCCGGAGAACATCGTGCCGAACAGGGCGATCATCACCAGCGCGGCCGGGGTGAACATGACCAGCGCCTCCTCCAGGGTCCCGTTCGGGGTGATGCTGGTCAGCAGCGGGGCGAACAGCAGCAGGTAGAGGATGGGCTGCATGATGCCGAACAGCGGCCAGACCGGGTTGCGGCGCAGGATCCCGAGCTCGTGGCCCAGGAACAGCATGGTGTGTCGGAATCTCATCGGGAGGGTCGTTCCTCTCGGTCAGGCGGCGTCGCGCAGCGAGCGGCCGGTGTGCTTCAGGAAGACGTCGTCGAGGGTGGCCCGCTCCAGGGAGATGGAGCGGATGGCCAGGCCGGCGCCCTCCAGGGCGCGCAGCAGCGCCGGCAGGTTGTGCTCGCCGTCGTCGAGGTAGGCGCGCAGGCTCTCGCCCTCCGCCTGCGTCTCCGCGATGTACGGCTGGGCGTCCAGCAGCGCGCGGCCCGTGGCCGGGTCGTCGAGCCGGAGCGTGACGACGTCCCCGGCGATCTCCTTCTTGAGCGCCGCGGGGGTGCCCTCGGCGACGACCTTGCCGTGGTCGACGATGACCAGCCGGTCGCAGAGCGCGTCGGCCTCGTCCAGGTAGTGGGTGGTCAGCAGGACGCTGGTGCCCTGCTCGCGCAGGGCGCGGATCTCGTCCCAGAGGTTGGCGCGGTTCTGCGGGTCGAGGCCGGTGGTGGGCTCGTCCAGGAAGACCAGCGGCGGCCGGTTCACCAGGCCGATGGCCAGGCTGAAGCGGCGCTTCTGGCCGCCGGAGAGCGTCTTCACCGGCCGGTCGGCGATCTCGGTCAGGCTGAAGGCGGCCATCAGCTCGTCCGCGCGGGCCGCGGCCCGCGCGCGGGAGAGCCCGGCGATGCGCCCGGCCATGACCAGGCTCACGCGGCCCGGGGCGTTCTCGTCGACCCCGCCGTTCTGCCCGACGTAGCCGATGTTCTCCCGGACCTTGGCGGCCTGCTTCACCACGTCGTACCCGGCCACCTTCGCGGTGCCCGAGGTGGGGACGGTGAAGGTGGCCAGCATGCGGACCGTGGTGGTCTTGCCCGCGCCGTTCGGGCCGAGGCAGGCGAAGATCTCGCCCTCGCCGACGGACAGGTCGATGCCCCGAACGGCCTCGACCTCCTCGGCCTTGCCGCGTCCCCGCCTGGCGACGAAGGTCTTGCGCAGGTCGTGCGCTTCGATGATCATTTGGTCTCCGTTCGTGAGGGATGCCGAGCATGGGGCCTCCCCCCGGGGGAGGCGCAAACGGTTTTCCGCCCGCAGGCCCCGCCGGGGCCCGGGGCGGTCGTGCGGCGCAGGGCGGTCCGGCCCGTTCCGGAGGGCTCCGCTCAGGGGAGCTCGCCCCTGGCGACCCTCTCCAGGGCCTCTTCGATCCAGTCGAGCTGCGCCTGGAGCTGGGCGGCGTTGAGCCGCAGGGTCTCGTCGACGTGGCGGGGGGCGTCGTGGGCGCGCTTGGCCGCGATCGCCCGGTCCAGCATCCCGACCGAGGCCCGCAACTGCACCGCCCGGCCCTTCATCGCCGCGGTGAGGTCGGCGGGGGAGAGCCGGTTCATGAAGGTCAGGGCCACCTGGAAGGGGTCCACGATGGGCTTGATCTCCCACCAGTGGTTCATCAGCAGCAGCGCGAACTCCGCCCGGCCGGCCTCGGTGATCTCGTAGACGGTCTTGCCGCCCCGGCCCTCCTCCACCCGGCGCAGCAGGCCCTCGTCGGCCATCCTGCCGAGCCCGTGGTAGATCGAGCCGTAGGCCACGCTGGCCCATTTGTCGGCGCCCCAGGTCTCCAGGCGGCGCCGTACCTCGTAGCCGTGGAGCGGGCCGTCGAGGAGCACACCGAGGAGGAGGACGCGCGTGGAGGAGGACATGCTCAAATTTATACTCAAATTTGTATAGGTCGTCAACCGCGGGCGCCTCCGGACGGCGGAGAAGGGGGCCATAGGCTGGGCGGCATGTCAGAACGACCGACCGCGTTGATCACCGGAGCGTCCCGGGGGGTGGGGGCCGCCGTGGCCCGCGCCCTGGCACCCACCCACGACCTGCTGCTCGGCGGCCGCGACCGCGACGCGCTGGAGGGCATGCGGGCGGAGCTGCCGGGCGCCGCCCGGCCCTGGCCGGTGGAGCTGACCGCCGTCACCGAGGCCGACGTCGCCGGGATCGACCGGCTCGACGTGCTGGTGCACAGCGCCGGCGTGGTGACGCTGGGGCGGATCGGGGAGACGCCGGCCGAGGTGTGGCGGCGCACCCTGGAGGTCAACGTGGTCGCGGTCGCGGAGCTGACCCGGCTGCTGCTGCCCGCGCTGCGCGCCGCGGGCGGCCACGTCGTGCTGGTCAACTCCGGCGCCGGGCAGCGGGCCAACCCGAACTGGGCGTCGTACGCCGCCAGCAAGTTCGCGCTGCGGGCCTTCGCCGACGCGCTCCGCCTGGAGGAGCCGGGCCTGAGGGTGACCACGGTCTACCCGGGGCGGGTGGACACCGACATGCAGCGCGGGGTCCGGGCCCAGGAGAAGGGCGACTACCAGCCGGAGAAGTACCTGCGGGCGGACTCGGTGGCCCGCGCCGTGCTGGCGGCGGTGACGGCCTCCCCGGACGCGCACGTCACGGAGATCACCGTCCGGCCGTCGGCCGGTCCCGCCAACTGAGACGCCGCCCGGGGCGCGGCGGAGGACGGGGCCCCGCCGGCCGGACCGGCCGGAAGGCTCGCCCCGGGGGTCCGGCGGGAAGGCGCGCTCGCGCCCGGACGCGGCGGAGGGCGGGGCGCGGCCGCGCCGCACCCCGCCCTCCGTGCCCTCCGTGCCCTCCGCGCCCGGCCGCGCGAGGCCCCGCGCGGCCGGGCCGGGGGAGGCTCAGCAGCTCAGGTTGCCGCCCGGAGCCACCCCGAGGATCTGGGTGAACTTCTGGTAGGCGTTGATCCGGCTCTGCACCTGGGCGGGGTTGCGGCCGCCGCACTCCAGGCTGCCGTTGATGCTGCGGATCGTCTCACCGAAGCCGCGCCCGTTGACCATGGCGCTGTGCCCGGTCATCGTGCCGGGGCCGTTCTGGGTCATCCAGTACCAGATGGCGGTCTTCCAGGCCACCGCCGGGTCGGTCTGCACCAGGTTCGGGTTGTTCAGCAGGTTGATGCCGAGCGCGTCGCCGGCCGCCTTGTAGTTGAAGTTCCAGCTCAGCTGGATCGGGCCGCGGCCGTAGTACGCCGACTGGCCGGCCGGGCAGCCGTAGGGCTGGCTCCGGTCGCAGTAGTGCGAGTAGTTCGCGGTGTTCTGCTCGACCACGTGCACCAGGCCGCCGGTCTCGTGGTTGATGTTGGCCAGGAAGGCCGCCGCCTCCTGCTTCTTCACCGTGTCGCCGCCGGTCCTGGCGAAGGCCGGGTAGGCGCTCAGCGCGTCGACCAGGCCCTTGTAGGTGTAGAAGGGGTTCCGGCTCGGGAACATCTGGTTGAACTGAGCCTCGCTGACGACGAAGCCCGACGGGTTCGACGGGGCGGGCGTCGTGGGGGCGGGGCTGGAGCCGCCGCAGGTGTAGGGCTCCCAGTACCACGTGCTGATGACCGGGTCGTAGCCCGGGTTGGCGTGCTCGGCCCTGTACAGCTTCCCGTCGGTGTACCTGACGACGTCACCGGCGGCGTAGGACCGGCCGGCCACCCAGTCCGGGTGGTTGCACGAGCCGGACGCGGGCGGCTGGGACGGCGTCGACGTGCCGCCGCCGCAGGTCCCCTTGTCGGCCCAGACCCCGGAGGAGCCGCCCGGGGTCTCGTTCTGGGTCCACCACTTGGCGGTCCAGTTGCGCCCCTTGTAGGAGACGGTCGCACCGCCGTGGTAGGCCGCGGCGGAGTTCCACGCGGCCGCGCAGTCCGCGGCGGCGGCGGGGGACGCCGGCAGGACGACCGTCAGCGCGCCCGCGGCCGCCGCGGCCGCGAGAGACGACATGATGCGCTGTCTCGACACCTGATCACTCCTCGGTGCGGCATGGCCGCACGTGTTCCGTACGGCCGCGCGGCCGTACACGTTCGACGGTTGGAGGGCCGGACCGCCCGCGCGCCGCACCGCGGCGTTCCGCCGGACGGGCCGGAGAAGGAAGCCCGTGTGCCCGGCATGCTGGCAGATCCCGCCTTAACGCCGCCTTAAGTGATCCTTTCGGTCGGCATATCGCTCGCCCCTCTCGCCATTGAATGACTTCATTCACATAATGGGAGGGTGTTCGACGAGATGTGGGGTGCCATCGAGCACCTCGGACGCGACGGCCGGACCGGCGGCTACCTGCGCGACGCGTGGTCGGCCGCCGACCTGGAGCTGCGGGAGTGGTTCCGGCAGGAGGCCGCCCGCCGCGGCCTCGACCTGCACCAGGACCGCAACGGCAACCTCTGGGCCTGGCGGGGCGACCCCTCGCGGCGGCCTGGCGTGGTCACCGGCAGCCATCTCGACTCGGTGCGGCAGGGCGGCGCCTTCGACGGCCCCCTCGGGATCGTCTCCGCCTTCGCCGCCCTCGACCTGCTCGACCGCCGGGGCTTCGCGCCCGCGCGGCCGCTGGGGATCGCCTGCTTCACCGACGAGGAGGGCGCGCGCTTCGGCGTGCCGTGCGTCGGCTCCCGGCTGCTGACCGGGGCCCTCGACCCCGACCGGGCCCGCGGCCTCACCGACGACGAGGGCTCCTCCCTCGCCGAGGTGCTCCGCCGGGCCGGGCGCGACCCCGGCGCCCTCGGCCGGGACGACGAGACCCTCGGCCACGTCGCCGCCTTCGTCGAACTCCACGTCGAGCAGGGCCGCGGGCTCGTCCACACCGGCTCGCCGGTCGGCGTCGCGAGCACGATCTGGCCGCACGGCCGCTGGCGGTTCGGCTTCCGCGGCCGCGCCGACCACGCGGGCACCACCCGCCTGGCGGACCGCGACGACCCCATGCTGCCCTTCGCCCGGACCGCGCTGCACGCCCGCGAGGCCGCCCGGCGCGGCGGCGTGGTCGCCACCTTCGGCAAGCTGCGCGTCTGGCCCGGCAACGCCAACGCCGTCCCCGGGCTGGTCACCGCCTGGCTGGACGCCCGCGGCGGATCCGAGGACGCGGTCCGCGCCCTGGTCGCCGAGTTGGCGGAGTTCTCCGGGGCCGAGGTGACGGAGGAGTCGTGGACGCCCGCCGTGGACTTCGACGCCGTGCTCCGGGACCGCCTGGCCGCGGTCATCGGGGCCGCGCTCGCCCGCCCCGCGGCGGGCGCGGAGGTGGCGGGCGCGGGGGTGGCGGGCGCGGGGACGGCGGGTGCGGAGACCGCGGGCGGCGCGGACGGCGAGCGGGCGGGTGCGGCCGGTCCCGTCCCCGTGCTGCCCACCGGAGCCGGGCACGACGCCGGGATCCTCGCGGCCGCGGGGGTTCCCGGCGCGATGGTGTTCGTGCGCAATCCAACGGGCATCTCACATTCTCCGGAAGAACACGCGGAGGCGTCCGACTGCCACCTGGGCGTCCTCGCCCTCGCCGCCACCTTGGAGGAGCTGTGTCGGAGCTGAGCTACTGGTGCGAGCTGGCCTGGCTGCCGCCCGGGGAGGTCGCCGCGGGCGTCGTCGTCACGGTCGCCGGCCCGCGGATCACGGAGGTCGCCCCCGGGGTGACCGAGCCGCCGCCGGGAGCGGTCCGGCTGCGCGGCCTCACCCTCCCGGGCCTGGCCAACGCCCACTCCCACGCCTTCCACCGCGCGCTGCGCGGGGTGACGCAGGCCGAGCGGGGCAGCTTCTGGACCTGGCGCGACCGGATGTACGGCCTGGCCCGGACCCTGGACCCCGACTCCTACCTCCGGCTGGCCACGGCCGTCTACGCCGAGATGGCGCTGGCCGGCGTCACCTGCGTCGGGGAGTTCCACTACCTGCACCACGCTCCGGACGGCACGCCGTACGACGACCCCAACGCCATGGGGCACGCGCTCGTCGCGGCGGCGCGCGAGGCCGGGCTCCGGATCGCGCTGCTGGACTCGTGCTACCTGAGCGGCGGGATGGGCGTCGCGCTGGACGGCGTGCAGCACCGGTTCGCCGACGGCGACGCCGAGCGGTGGGCCGCGCGCGCCGAGGCCCTGCGCGCCGCCTACGCCGGCGCGCCGGACGTGGAGATCGGCGCGGCCGTGCACTCGGTCCGCGCCGTCCCGCCCGAGCACATGCGCGCGGTCGCGGCCTTCTCCCACCAGCACGGGGTCCCGCTGCACGTCCACGTCTCCGAGCAGCGGGCCGAGAACACCGCCTGCGTGGAGATGTACTCCGCCACGCCCGTCCAGGTGCTGCACGAGCACGGCGTGCTCGGCCCGCGCACCACCGCCGTGCACGCCACGCACGTCACCGAGGCGGACATCGCGCTGCTCGGCCAGTCCACCACGTACGTGTGCATGTGCCCGACGACCGAACGGGACCTGGCCGACGGCATCGGCCCGGCCCGGGCGATGCACGACGCGGGCTCGGCGATCACGCTCGGCTCCGACAGCCACGCGGTCGTCGACCTGTTCGAGGAGGCCCGCGCGGTCGAGCTGGACGAGCGGCTGGCCAGTGAGCGGCGCGGCCACTGGCGGGCCGCCGAGCTGCTGACGGCCGCCACCGCCGCCGGGCACGCCTCGCTGGGCTTCCCCGACGCCGGCACGCTCTGCCCGGGGGCCTGGGCCGACCTGGTCTCGGTCCGGCTCGACTCGGTCCGCACGGCCGGCGCGGGCGCCGCCGGGGCCGCCGAGGCGGTGGTCTTCGCCGCCACCGCCGCCGACGTGCACTCGGTGGTCTCCGGCGGCCGCCAGGTGGTCGCCGAGGGCCGCCACGTCCTCGGCGACGTGGGCGCGCTGCTGGAGACGGCCATCGGCGAGGTCCGAGGGGCGGCGGTGTGACCAGCACGCTCTTCGACCGGATCGGCCTGCTCTACACCGGCGACCCCGCCAGGGAGGAGATCCCCGGCGCCGCGCTGGTCGTCGAGGACGGCCGGGTCGCGTGGACCGGCCGGGCGGGTGACGACCCCGGCGCGGACGAGCGGGTGGACGCCGGCGGCCGCTGCGTGATCCCCGGGTTCGTCGACAGCCACGCCCACCTGGTCTTCGCCGGGGACCGCACCGCCGAGTTCACCGCCCGGATGTCGGGGGAGCGCTACACCGCCGGCGGCATCCGCACCACGGTGGAGGCCACCCGCGCCGCCACCGTGGCCGAGCTCGCCGCGCGGACCGCCGCCCTGGTGGCGGAGATGCTCGCCCAGGGCACCACCACCGTGGAGATCAAGAGCGGCTACGGGCTCACCGTGGAGGACGAGCGGCGCTGCCTGGAGGTGGCCCGGGGGTTCACCGAGGAGACGACGTTCCTGGGCGCGCACGTCGTGCCCGCGGAGGCCGCCTCCGCCGACGACTACGTCCGCACCGTGACCGGCGAGATGCTCCGGGCCTGCGCCCCGCACGCGCGGTGGGTGGACGTCTTCTGCGAGCGCGGCGCCTTCGACGCCGACCAGAGCCGGGAGATCCTGACCGCCGGGGTGAAGGCCGGGCTGCTGCCGCGGGTGCACGCCAACCAGCTCGGCCACGGGCCGGGCGCGATGCTCGCCGCCGAGCTGGGCGCCGCCTCCGCCGACCACTGCACCCACCTGTCCGACGCCGACGTCGACGCGCTCGCCTCGGCCGGGGTGGTCGCCACGCTGCTGCCCGGGGCGGAGTTCTCCACCCGCTCGCCGTACCCGGACGCGCGCCGGCTGCTGAAGGCCGGGGTGACCGTCGCCCTGGCCACCGACTGCAACCCGGGCTCCTCCTTCACCTCGTCCATGCCGTTCTGCGTGGCGCTGGCCGTACGCGAGATGGGCATGACGCCGCTGGAGGCGGTCCGGGCCGCCACGCGCGGCGGAGCGGCGGCCCTGCGCCGCACCGACGTCGGCACGCTCACCCCCGGGGCCCGCGCCGACCTGGTGATCCTCGACGCGCCGTCCTACGTCCACCTCGCCTACCGGCCGGGGGTCCCCCTGGTGCTCCAGGTCTGGAGACAGGGGCGCCGCGTCGTCTGACCGGCCCCCGGCCAGGAGGCTTCCGGCGGCGCCGTTTGGGCGGCGCCGGCCGGGGTAACCCGCACTGCTCGTGTCGCCGCGCCCGGAGGGCATCCTCCTTGAGGAGGAAAGTGAAACCGTTCTCCGGGCGTAGCTCTTTAGGGAATCTTTGCCCTGATCCAAGCGTTGGTCAGACAAGCGACGTGTCCGTGCGCACGGGGTGTGCGAACGAGCGGGCGGGCACGCCATGACAGGCGGAGCGAGGTGCCATCGGATGGCAAGGCCGACGGGGAATCGGACGCAGGAGCAGCACGTCTCGGAGCGTGACCTGCTGGGGACCTACCTGGCTGAGATCGGCCGGGTCCCCCTGCTGACGGCGGAGGAGGAGGTCGAGCTCGCCAAGCGGATCGAAGCGGGCCTCTTCGCGGAGCAGTTGCTGGACAGCGGGCTGACGGAGCCGCGGGTCGGGGACGCCTCCGACGAGGAGCTCGAACGGATAGCGATCTCCGGGCAGCGGGCCAAGGACGAGTTCATCCAGGCCAACCTACGTCTCGTGGTGGCGGTCGCGCGCAAATACTCCGGCCGGGGGATGCCGCTGATCGACCTGGTGCAGGAGGGGAACCTGGGACTGGTCCGCGCGGTGGAGAAGTTCGACTACCGGCGCGGTTACAAGTTCTCCACCTACGCCACCTGGTGGATCCGCCAGTCCGTGGGGCGTGCGATCCACGAGCAGGCCCGTCCCGTCCGCCTGCCCACCCACGCCGGCGAGCAGATGACCCGGCTGATGCGGGTCCGCCGCGACATGCTCGCCGAGTTCGACGCCGAGCCGACGGACGCCGACCTGGCCGAGGTGCTGGAGCTGCCGATCGAGCGGGTGCGCGAACTGCGCCGCTGGGCGTCCGACCCGGTCTCGCTCCAGCTCGGCGTGGGAGACGAGGACGAGACCGAGCTCGGCGACATGATCGCCGACGAGACGTGGGCGGACCCCGAGCAGCAGGCCCTGGACATCCTGGAGCGCGAGCGCCTGGAGGAGTGGCTGACCGGCCTGGAGGGGCAGACCAGAGAGATGCTCCGCTGGCGTTACGGGCTGGTCGACGGGCGCGAGCACACGCTCACCGAGGTCGGCGAGCGCTACGGCATCGGCCGCGACCGCGCCCGCCGCATCGAGCGCGACGCCCTGGCCCGCCTGCGCAAGATGGCCGCCGCCGCCTGACCTTCCCGCGTACGGTGACCCGGCCGGCCTCCCCGCCCGGCCGGGTCCTCCCACGCGGATCGCCGCCGACCGGCCGGTGACCGCGGGGTTCACAGGTAGCCGACGCCGGTCAGGTCCTCGGCCGCCGCCCAGAGCCGCTCGCCGACGGCCGGATCGGCCGCCTCCCGGCTGAGCCGGGCCTCGGTGACCGGCCCCCGCGTCTCCCAGAGCCTGGACGGCCCGAAGAACCGGCCTCCCCGCACACCGGGCTCGGTCGCGGCGCGCAACTGCGGCAGCGCGCCCTGCTCCACCGACTGGGTGACCAGCAGGCCGAGCCGCGCGATCACCTGCCCGAACCGGCCGCGGTGCTCCCAGGCGCGCGGAGTCAGGTTGGTGCGGGTGAGACCGGGGTGGGCCAGCGTGCTGACGATCGGCGATCCGGCGGCGCGCAGGCGGCGGCCCAGCTCGACGCCGAAGACCGTGGTGGCGAGCTTGGACCGGCCGTAGGCGGCAGCGGCCCGGTAGCCACGTTCGAACATCAGGTCGTCGAAGTCGAGGTGCGCGTTCTTGTGGGTGATCGAGCTGAGACTGACCACCCGGGATCGCCCCGCCGCGGCCAGCGTGCCGAGCAGCAGGCCGGTCAGCGCGAAGTGCCCCAGCATGTTGGTGCCGAGATGCAGCTCGAAACCGTCGGCGGTGGTGCGGCGCGGGCCGAGCGACACGACGCCGGCGTTGTTGACCAGCAGATCGATCGCCGGGTGGTCGGCGGCCAGCTGCGCGGCGAACGCGCGTACCGAATCGAGGCGGGCCAGGTCCAGCTCGCGCACCTCGACGTCGCCGCCGATCCGGCGGGCGGCCTCCTCGCCGGCGGCGGTGTCGCGGACGGCGAGCACGACACGGGCGCCGCGGCGGGCCAGCTCGGTCGCGGTGATCAGGCCGAGGCCCGAGTTCGCGCCGGTCACGACGGCGATCCGGCCGTGCTGGTCGGGGATGCGGTCGGCGGTCCATCCGGTCATCTGCTGCTCCTGCGGGTATCGGTACGGTGGACCGACGACGCTAGGAGCAACGCGGGCCGGTTCGGTCGTTCCCGGTCGCCTAGGACTGCGGGACCTACCATGGGCACCCGGCCAGGCGGCACACTTGCGGCATGAGCAATCCGTACGCCCGTGAGCTCGGAGATTTCCTGCGGGCCCGGCGCGGCAGGCTGCGTCCGCACGACGTCGGCCTGGAGCCGGGCGGCCGGCGCAAGGTCACCGGGCTGCGGCGCGAGGAGCTGGCCCTGCTGGCGGGGCTGAGCACCGACTACTACCAGCGGATGGAGCAGGGCCGGCAGGTTCGCCCGTCCGACGACGTCCTGGACGCGCTCGCCGGGGCGCTCGGCCTCGACGACGGGGAACGCCGGCACCTGTTCGCCCTGGCCCGCGCCGCCCGCCGGCCGGCACCCGTCCGGGTGGACCGGGGCCCGGAAAGCGTGCCGGACGGCACACGGCGGCTGCTGCGGGTGATGGACACCCCGGCGGTCGTGCTCGGCCGGCACCTCGACCTGCTCGACTGGAATCCGATGGCGGAGGCGCTGCTCGGTGCTCCGGACGCGCACCCGCCCCACCGGCTCAACATGCTCCTGCTGATGTTCGACGACGCGCTGACCGGCGAGCGGAGCTGCCCGGACTGGGAGCGGCAGGCCCTGGACTACATCGGCATGATGCGCGCCGCCGTCGCCACCGACCCCGCCCATCCGCGCGCCACCGCGATCGTCGGTGAGCTGAGCATCCGCAGCGCCGAGTTCCGGCGGCTGTGGGCCAGGCACGACGTACGCGCGTCGGTCAGCGGCACCAAGACCTTCCGGGTCCCCGAGGTCGGCGACATCGTCCTGGACTGGGACACCTATCCGCTGCCCGGCGGCCCCGGCCCGGTCATGCTGGTCTTCACCGCCGAGCCGGGCAGCGCCGACGCGGACCGGCTGCAGCTCCTGGCGTCGCTGCACGCGACCCGATCGGCGCTGCCCGACAAGCGCTCCTCCCGGTAGTGCTTCGTCAGGCGGCCGGTACTCCGGCCATGGACCGTGATCTCGGCCCCGGCCGCGACGCACCCGACCCACGACGTCTTCCGGAGATCCGATGACCACTGTCAACGCCAACGGGATCGCCTTGGGCATCGAGTCGTTCGGTGACGACGACGCGCCGCTCGTCCTGCTCGCGGGCGGGCCGACGATGCTCTCCTGGCCCGACGCGCTCTGCGAGCACCTCGCCGTCGGCGGGCGCCGTGCGGTGCGCTACGACCTGCGCGACAGCGGGGAGTCGACGACGGCGGATCCGGAGGCGCCCGCCTACACCCTGCGCGACCTCGCCGCCGACGCGGCGGCCCTCGTCGACGCGCTCGGCGGGGGGCCCGCGCACCTCGCGGGGATCGGCGTCGGCGGGATGGTCGCCCAGGTGGCCGTGCTCGACCATCCGGGCGCGTTCTCGGCGCTCACCCTGGTCGGCACCCGCGCGGTCGCCCCCGGCCCGCCCGACGGCGACCTCCCCGACCATGACCAGGCGACGATGAGCCGGCTGTTCGCGCGCCCGATGCCGGACTGGACCGACCGCGAGGCGGTTGCGGAGTTCGCCGCCACCGGCGCGGAGATCCTCGGCGACGACCCCGTCGCCGCGCGCGCAATCGCTGCGCGCGTCTGGGACCGCACGCCCGGCACCGCACCCCCGGTCCAGACGGCCAACCAGATGGGCATGGTGTTTTCCCGGCTCGACTGCAGACCTCGCTGGCGCGAGCGCCTGCCCGAGATCGGGATCCCCGCGCTCGTCGTCCACGGCCGCCGCAACCGGTTCTTCCCCGTCGGCAACGGCGAGGCGATCGCCCGCGAGATCCCCGAGGCGCGGCTGCTGGTCCTGGAGGAGGCCGCCACCGCGATCCCCGATGCGGCGGTCAGCGAGGTCGCCGAGGCGATGCTCACGCTCGGATAGAGGACGGCGGGCGCCGCGTGGCCCCGCTCAGCGGAGCTGGTTGATGCGGATGAGGTTGCCGGCCGGGTCGCGGAAGGCGCAGTCGCGGACCCCGTAGTCCTGGTCGGTGGGCTCCTGGACCACGTCCGCGCCGGCGGCCTCCAAGCGCTGGAAGACTCCGTCGAGGTCGTCGGCGGCCAGGGTGATCGCGGTGTAGGTGCCCTTGGCGATCAGATCGAGGACGGTGCGGCGCTCGTCCTCGGTGACGCCGGGGTCGGCGGCCGGCGGGTGCAGCACGATGGAGGTCCCGGGCTGCCCGGCCGGCCCGACGGTGATCCAGCGCATGTCCTCGTAGCCGACGTCGCCGCGGACCTCGAATCCGAGGACGTCGCGGTAGAAGGCCAGGGCGGCCTCGGGGTCGGTGTGCGGGAGGAAGGCGTGGTGGATGGTGAGGTTCATGCCCCTCACGCTAGGCGCGGCCGCGGGGCGCGTGCTTCTTGATTCCTGACCGGTCTGGTCACCTGCTTGGCCAGGCACGGCGGGATGCCCGCCGCCGCCCGGGAGTGGTCGCGGCGGTAGACGCTCGGCGGCACGCCGACCAGTTCGGTGAACCTCGTGCTGAACGTGCCCAGCGAGGACGAGCCCACCGCGAAGCAGACCTCGGTGACGCTGAGGTCGCCGCGGCGCAGCAACGTCATGGCCCGTTCGATCCTGCGGGTCATCAGGTACGAGTACGGCGACTCGCCGTAGACGCGGCGGAACTCCCTGCTCAGGTGCCCGACCGACATGTGCGCCCCGCGGGCCAGCGCCTCCAGGTTCAGCGGCTTGGCGTACTCGCGGTCGATCCGGTCACGGACCCTGCGGATGACGGCGATGTCGCGCGACCGCTGCTCCTCCGTGCGCCTGCCTGCCACGGGTGCCATCCTCCCACGCCGCGGCCCGGGCGCGGCGGCCGCGCACCGGCGGCCGGGGCCGGACCCGCGGGTGATCGCGGGCCGTGTCCCGCCTGCGCGTGAGCAGACCGAAACAGCGCCGAAACACCGCGCGGCCGGGTTTCACAGATGCGAAACACGCGCGGTCGTGCCCCGAAACCGCGGGAGAACACGCTGTGGCGAGCGGAAGGGGAGCCGAGCCGGAACCCCGCCGGGCCGTGGGACACGGGCGGGCGGAGCCGTGCGGGGGCGTCCTCTCCCGGATCAGAAGCGTCAGTGCGCGGCCGGTCGACGAAGCCCTGGAAGCGCCCACTGCGACCGCACAACCGGCACACGCCAATCGGAAGGAGGGTCGCATCGGATGAAGATCGATGCCGGCTCCACTGCCTGGATGCTCATGAGCGCCGCACTCGTCCTGCTCATGACCCCGGGTCTCGCGTTCTTCTACGGGGGCATGACCAGGGCCAAGAGCGTTCTCAACATGATGATGATGTCGTGGGTGAGCATCATCGTGGTGACGGTCGCCTGGGTCCTCTACGGCCACTCGCTGGCCTTCGACACCGCCGGTGACGGCGGCGGGATCGTCAACAAGCTGATCGGCGGACTCGACAACCTCGGACTGAGCGGGCTCGTCGACACGGCGACCAAGGACGACGGGACGGGCATGCCCAGCCTCGTCTTCTCGGTCTTCCAGATGACCTTCGCGATCATCACCGTCGCGCTGATCAGCGGGGCGCTCGCCGACCGGGTCAAGTTCGGCGCCTGGGTCGTCTTCGCGATCGTCTGGGCGACCGTCGTCTACTTCCCCGTGGCCCACTGGGTGTGGGGCGGCGGCTGGCTGAGCAACCTCGGCATCGAGGACTTCGCCGGAGGCACGGTCGTGCACATCAACGCCGGCGCCGCGGCGCTGGCGGTGGCGCTGGTGGTCGGCAAGCGCGTCGGCTGGCGCAAGGACCCGATGCGGCCGCACAACCTGACGCTGGTCCTGCTCGGCGCCGGCCTGCTCTGGTTCGGCTGGTTCGGCTTCAACGCCGGCTCGGAGCTCGCCGTGGACGGCACCACCGGCCTGGCGTTCATGAACACCCAGATCGCCACCGCGGTGGCCGCCGGCGCCTGGATCCTCGTGGAGAAGCTCCGCGACGGCCACTCCACCACCCTCGGCGTCGCCTCCGGCGCGGTGTCCGGCCTGGTCGCCATCACCCCGGCCTGCGGCTTCGTCGACCCCTGGGCGGCGTTCCTGATCGGCGCGCTGGCCGGTACGGCCTGCGCCTACGCGGTCGGCCTGAAGTACAGGCTGGGCTACGACGACTCCCTCGACGTGGTCGGCGTGCACATGGTCGGCGGCGTCGTCGGCGCGGTGGCGCTGGGCTTCGTCGCGGCCTACCCCTTCGCCGACGGGCAGCAGCAGGGCCTGTTCTACGGCGGCCCGATCTCCCAGCTCGGGGTCCAGGTCCTCGGGCCGGTCGCGGTCGGCGCCTACTCCTTCGTCGTCTCGTGGATCATCGCCAAGGCCGTCGACGCGACCATGGGCTTCCGGGTCTCCCCGGAGGACGAGGTCACGGGCATCGACATCACCACCCACGCCGAGACCGGCTACGACCTCGGCACCGTCCACGCCTCCGGTGTGGCGTCCCCCAACGGCCCGGCGGCGGTCCCGGCAGGTAAGAAGGTGGAGGCATGAGGCTCATCACCGCGGTCATCAAGCCCTTCAAGCTCGACGACGTCAAGGCCGCCCTAGAGCAGTTCGGCATCAAGGGCATGACGGTCAGCGAGGCCAGCGGGTACGGCCGGCAGCGCGGCCACACCGAGGTCTACCGGGGCGCCGAGTACCAGGTGGACCTGGTGCCCAAGGTCCGGCTGGAGGTGCTCGCCGAGGAGGACGACGCCGAGGACGTGATCGACGTCGTCGTCAAGGCCGCGCAGACCGGCAAGATCGGCGACGGCAAGGTCTGGTCGGTGCCGGTGGACACCGTGGTCCGTGTCCGGACCGGCGAGCGCGGACCCGAGGCGCTCTAGCCGGTGAGAGGAGACACCCGCTCGTACGCCGCGGCCCGCAGGGAGCGGGCCGCGGACGTCGACCGCTGGCTGACGGACCTGCTCCGGACCGCCTGCGGCACGCCGTACGGGCGTCCCGGGAAGGGCCCGGACATCCGGGACATCAGGGACGGTGACGAGCGCGGCCCCCTCGGCGGGGTCGCGCTCGTCGCGGTGGGGAGCCTGGGTCGCTCGGAGCCGGCCCCCGGCAGCGACCTCGACCTGGTCCTGCTGCACGACGGGCGCGAGGACATCGGCCGGGTCGCCGACCGCGTCTGGTACCCGATCTGGGACTCCGGGATCGCCCTCGACCACTCGGTCCGGACGGTGGACGAGGCGGCCGAGGTCGCCCGCGAGGACCTCAAGGCGGTGCTCGGGCTGATCCAGGCCCGGCACGTGGCCGGCGACCCCGAGCTGACGCGGGCGGCCCGCGAGATCGTGCTCGCCGAGTGGCGGGCCGACTCCCGGCGCCGCCTGGGCGAGCTGCGCGAGGCCGCGGACCGCCGGGCGGAGGCCTGCGGCGAGCTGGCGTTCCTGCTCGAACCCGACCTGCGCGACGCGCACGGCGGGCTCCGCGACGTGCAGGCGATGCAGGCCGTGGCCGCCGCCTGGGTCGCCTCGGCCCCGGGCCCCCGGGTCCGCGAGGCCTACGAGCTCCTGCTCGACGTCCGGCACGGGCTGCACCTGGTGACGGCGCGCGGCACCGACCGGCTGGTCCTCCAGGAGCAGGACGCGGTCGCCGGGATGCTCGGCCTGCTCGACGCCGAGGCGCTCATGCGCAGGCTCGCCGAGGCGGGCAGGGTGATCACCCACGCTTTCGACGCCACCTGGCGCACCGTGGACCGGCTGCTGTCGGGCCCCGCGCCGCGCGGCCGCCGCCCGCTCGCCGACGGCGTCGTCGAGCACGGCGGGGAGGTCGTGCTCGCCCGCGGGGCCGACCCGCGCGAGGACCCCGTGCTGGTGCTGCGCGCGGCCGCGGCCGCCGCCGAGGCCGGCCTGCCCTTCGCCCCGGCGACCGTGGCCGCGCTGGCCGCCCGGTCGCAGCCGCTCCCGGTTCCCTGGCCGGACGAGGCGCGCGACGCGCTGGTGGCCCTGCTCGGCGCCGGGCGCGCGGCGGTGCCGGTCTGGGAGGAGCTGGACCAGGCGGGGGTGCTGGTGCGGCTGATCCCCGACTGGGAGCGGGTGCGGCACCGTCCGCAGCGCAACCCGGTGCACCGCTACACCGTCGACCGCCACCTGATCGAGACCGCGGCGGGGGCCGCCGCGTTCACCCGGGAGGTCTCCCGGCCCGACCTGCTGCTCATCTGCGCGCTCCTGCACGACATCGGCAAGGGCTACCCGGGCGACCACTCCAGCACCGGCGCGGTCGTCGCCCGCGACATCGGCACCCGGATGGGGCTGCCCCAGGCGGACGTGGAGGTCGTCGAGACCGTGGTCCGCCACCACCTGCTGCTGCCGGAGACCGCGACCCGGCGTGACCTGGACGACCCGGTGACGATCTCCCGGGTGGCCGGGGCGGTCGGCTCGCGCGAGGTCCTGGAACTGCTCGCCGCGCTGGCCGTGGCCGACGGCAACGCCACCGGGCCCGCCGCGTGGAACTCCTGGAAGGCGTCGCTGGTCGCCGACCTGGTGCGGCGGGTGCGCTCGGTGCTGTCCGGCACCCCGCCGCGGCCCGCGCCCGTGCTCTCGGCCCGGCAGGCGGCCCTGGCCCGGCACGGCGGGGGAGCGGTCCGGATCAACGGGGGGACGGTCACCGTGGTCGCGCCCGACCGGGCCGGCCTGCTCTGGCGCGCGGCCGGGGTGCTCGCCGCGCACCGGATGGTGGTCCGCGCCGCCTCGGCGGCCTCGGCGGGCTCCACGGCTGTGATCGAATTCTCAGTCGTGCCCGAGTACGGCGCGCCGCCCGACCCCGCGACACTGGAGGCCGACCTGCGGCTCGTCCTGGCGGGGCGGCTGGACATCGAGGAGCGTCTGGCCCGCCGTACCCGTTCGCTGCGACCGGCGCGGGTTCCGGTGGCTCCGCCACGGGTTACCCTCGTGGATGACGCGTCGCTCACGGCGACTGTCGTGGAAGTACGCGCTCATGACCGTCCGGGGCTATTGTGGCGGATTGGTAGAGCTTTTGGTGAATGTGGTCTTGACGTGCGCGCTGCGCGTGTGGAGACTCTCGGCGCAGAGGCGGTGGACGTCTTCTACGTGGTTGATCGGGCGGGGCGTCCCCTGACGGACCAGGCCCAGTGTGCACAGGTGCGGGATCAGGTACTCAGCGCGCTGAGATAACCATCGCAAATCAGTCTCCCGTCACATCTGTAACGATTAAGTCCGATTTGCCGGTTATGTCGCTTCTGTCCCGTGGGTCTGTGGTCTGATGATGGCCACTTGTGGCGTGATGGTGAAGGGTAACTAGAGCGGTGACGACGGGACCTACCGATAGCGAGACCGCATCGGTGCGCGACCGCGGTAAGCGGCCTGCCGCTCGATTCGGTCTGCGCAACTGGCGCGTGCGGACGCGCCTCACGGCACTGATCCTGGTGCCGACCGCGGTGGGCGTGGTGCTCGCCGGAGCACGGGTGGTGGACTCCGTCGACAGCGTCGCCGTCCACCAGCGCACCGCCTCCGCGGCTGAATACTCCGGCCGCCTGCGCGACCTGGCGCAGGCCCTCGGCCTGGAGCGCGACCGGGGCACGTGGTCGGCGTTCCAGCCCAGCAACAAGGGGCTGGAGAGCAGCTTCATCGAGCAGCAGAAGGTCGTCGACGGCCTGGTGCAGAAGATCCGGGCGGACCTGCGGGCGATCGACGACGCCTACGGCTCCCGCGCGGTCAAGGCCGCTCAGGACGCCGCCTACCAGCTCGAGAGCCTCGGCACCACCCGCGAACTGCCCGGAACCGCGCGGGCCGAGCGCTACGTCTTCCTGATCAACCCGCTGCTCCAGCTGCACGAGGAGCTCACGCTGGTCAGCGAGGACCCGGAGATCGTCGGCAACGCCCGCGGTCTCAGCGCCCTCGCCTACGCCAAGGAGGAGGTCTCCCGGCAGCGGGCCCGCCTGCTGGCCGGCTACTACGCGCCCTCCCTGGTCACCTCGCAGCAGATCGAGGAGTTCATCGCCTCCCGGTCCCGGCTGGAGGAGCGCAAGGCCGAGTTCGCCATCGAGGCGGGTGCGGAGAACGGCCAGCTGCTCAGCACCGAGCTGGTCGACGAGCGGGTGCACCGCGCCGAGCTGACCAAGTCCAAGGCGCTCGCGCTCGCCAGCAAGCCCACCGCCTCCGGCCGCCTGCTGAGCGACCTGGCCGAGGTCAAGCAGTGGTTCTCGGACAACACCGAGGTCCTCAACCGGCTGAAGAAGGTCGAGGAGAAGGTCGAGGGTGACGTGATCACCCGGGCCCGGGAGCTGGAGGACACCGAGCAGCGCACCGCGATCATCGCGGCCGCCCTGATCCTGACCCTGCTCCTGCTGGTCCTCGGCCTCACCGTCCTCATCGCCCGCTCGATGGTCCAGCCGCTGCGCCGACTGCGGGTCGAGGCGCTGGACGTCGCCGGCAACCGGCTCCCCGACGTCGTGCGCAAGCTCCGGATCTCCGGGGAGACCCAGACGCCCGAGGTCGAGCCCATCTCCGTCGACAGCAGGGACGAGATCGGCGAGGTCGCCAAGGCCTTCGACGAGGTCCACCGGCAGGCCGTACGGCTGGCGGCCGAGGAGGCCGAGCTCCGCTCCAACATCAGCGCGATGTTCGTCAACCTCTCCCGGCGGACCCAGACCCTGGTGGAGCGGCAGATCTCGCTCATCGACGGCCTGGAGAAGGGCGAGCAGGACGGCGGCCGCCTGGCCGACCTGTTCAAGCTCGACCACCTGGCCACCCGCATGCGCCGCAACTCCGAGAACCTCCTGGTCCTCGCCGGCCACGAGCCGGCCCGGCGCCGGAGCCAGCCGGCCAAGCTCGTCGACGTCGTGCGCGCCTCCCTGTCGGAGGTCGAGGACTACGAGCGGGTCCAGGTCAAGGTCCACCGCGCGATCTCGGTCGCCGGAAGCGCCGCCAACGACATCGTCCACCTGGTGGCCGAGCTGGTGGAGAACGCCATCCAGTTCTCCCCCCGCAACAGCCAGGTCGTCGTCTCCAGCAGCATGATCGAGGGCGGCGGCGCGCTGCTCGCGGTCAGCGACGCGGGCATCGGCATGACCCCGGAGGAGCTCGTCGAGACCAACCGGCGCCTGGCCGACCCGCCCGTCGTGGACGTGTCGGTGTCGCGCCGGATGGGCCTGTTCGTGGTCGGCCGCCTGGCCCTGCGCCACGGCATCCGGGTCCAGCTCCGCCCGCAGGAGAGCGGCGGCCTCATCGCCATGGTGCTCTTCCCGCCCGAGCTGATCGTCGAGTCGGCGGTCCAGGTCCCGACCCCGTCGTGGGGATCGGAGTCGTTCGCCTCGCAGGGCTCGTTCGGCCAGGCGTCCTTGGGCCAGAGCCCGTTCGGCCAGAACTCCTTCGCGCAGGCCTCCCTGAACCAGAACTCCTTCGGGCAGGCCTCCATCGAACAGGGCTCGTTCGGGCAGGCCTCCGCGGACCAGGGCTCGTTCGGGCAGGCGTCCCTGGACCAGGGGTCGTTCGGGCAGGCCTCCGCCCCGGCGGCGCCCTCCTTCGGCCCCGCCTCCGCCGAGGAGCCGCTCCCGCAGCGGCAGCCCTCCGGCCTGTTCGGCGCTCCGCCGCAGAGCGCTCCGCAGCAGAGCGCCCCACCGCAGAGCGGCGAGCCTCCGCTGCCCAAGCGCCAGGTCGGCGCCGGGCTGAACGGCGGCGCCTCCGCCAACGGCGACACCCCCTCCTTCTCCGCGTGGGGGCAGGTGTCCCACGACGACCCCGCCACCGCCTCGATGCCGGCCGTCGGCGTCTCCCCGCTCGAGCCCGAGCAGGAGGAGTACCTGCCGATCTTCGCCTCCGTCGAGTCGGCCTGGTTCCGCCGGGTGGTGGACCCGGCCGAGCCCGCGGAGGCCGTCGAGGCCCCCGAGGACGACGACCTGACCGGCGAGGTGCAGCGGATCGAGGCCGAGATCCCCGTGGAGGGGCCCGCCTCCGGTACCGGCCTGCCGAGTCCCGAGCCGGCCCGCGCGCCGGTCCGGGAGGCGGTGCCCGCGTCGACCCCGGCCCCGGCCCCGTCCGCCACGCCGCTCCGGCGGACGCTCCCGGCCCGCGCGCCGGAGAACTGGCAGACCCCGGCCGACGCCGGGTGGCAGGCCGCGCAGGCGGCCAGCGACCCCCGCCTCGGCGGGATCACCGCCGCGGGTCTGCCCAAGCGGACCCCCAAGGCCAACCTGGTGCCGGGAGCCGCTTCCAGCGCCCCGGTGACGCCGATGCCGCCGATCTCCGCGGAGAGGGTGCGCAACAGGCTGTCGAGCTTCCAGCAGGGTGTGCGGCGGGGCCGTGCGGAACTATATGAGGACACCGCCACGAACAGGGCGGAAAAGGAGGAGGGCCAGTGACTACCCTGAGCCATGAGGCCCGCAGGTTCGACTGGCTGATCACCGAGTTCGTCCGCGGCACCCCCGGTGTCGCGCACGCGGTGGTCGTGTCGGCCGACGGTCTGCGGATCGCCAGCTCCGAGGGGTTCCCGGACGACCGAGCCGACCAGCTCGCCGCCGTCGCCGCCGGATTGCTCAGCCTGACCGTGGGCGCGTCCCGGGTGTTCGAGGGCGGCGCGGTCACGCAGACCGTGGTCGAGATGGAGCGCGGCCTGCTGCTGGTCATGGCGATCAGCGACGGTTCCGTGCTCGCGGTGCTGGCCTCCCCCGAGTGCGACATGGGTCTGGTGGCCTACCAGATGACCCTGCTCGTGGACCGGGCCGGCCAGGTGCTCACCCCGGCGCTCCGGGCCGAGCTGCAGTCCTCCCGGGGGCGCTGATGACCGGATGCACGCGCGCCCGGCGTACCGGGGCCACGCGAACGCCTCGCCCGTCCTCGCCGGCGTCCGCACCTGGAGAGGGCCGTGCTGGGCGTTGACGGAACCGGGGACGAGGAGCCCCTGTTCCGTCCGTACACGGTGACCGGCGGCCGTGCCGAGCCCCGCTATCACCTGGCGATGGAGACGCTGGTCTCCTCCTCGCCCATCATGGACGAGGAACTGGCCCTGCTCACCCCCGAGCAGGACGCCATCATCAGGCTCTGCCGCTCGTTCCGGTCGGTCGCCGAGATCTCGGCGCTGCTCCGGGTCCCGCTCGGCGTGGCCCGCGTGCTGGTGGCCGACATGGCCGACGAAGGTCTCGTCCGGCTCCACCAGCCGCGTCTCGACCAGGGACAACCGGATCTCAACATGCTCGAAAGGGTGCTCAGTGGACTTCGCAGGCTCTAACCGCGGCGGCCTGACGTCGACGAAGATCGTCGTCGCGGGCGGGTTCGGCGTCGGCAAGACCACGTTCGTGGGCGCCGTGTCGGAGATCCTGCCGCTGACCACGGAGGCGGTCATGACGGAGGCGAGCTCCGGGGTCGACGACCTCGGGCTCACCCCCAACAAGGCCACCACCACGGTCGCCATGGACTTCGGCCGACTCTCACTGGACAGCGACCTGATCCTGTACCTGTTCGGCACGCCCGGGCAGCACCGGTTCTGGTTCATGTGGGACGACCTGGTCCGCGGCGCCATCGGCGCGGTGGTCCTGGTCGACACCCGCCGCCTGGCCGACGGCTTCCCCGCCATCGACTACTTCGAGGAGGCCAAGCTCCCCTTCGTGGTCGGCATCAACGGCTGGGACGGGCAGTTCCCGCACTCGGAGGAGGAGGTGCGCGAGGCCCTGGCGCTCGCCCCGCACGTCCCCATCGTGCGCACCGACGCCCGCTCCCGCGAGTCCGTCAAGGCGACGCTGATCACGCTGGTCGAGCACGTCCTGCGGGTGCGCGCCGCCTACGGCATGTCGGTCTGAGCGGCGTCCACCAGGCCGGTGCGGCTCCCGCGGAGCCGCACCGCCCCTCGGCGTTCCCGCGGGCGGCCGCGGAGAGCGCTCAGCCGAGGGCGTGGGCCGGCAGGCCGTGCGGGCGCGCTCCGGCCAGGACCGCCTCCGGCCCCGTGCCGAGCCGTACGGCCAGCAGGAAGCGGCGCTGCCCGCCGACCTTGCGCGGTTCGAAGCAGATGTGGGCGAACGCCGCCTCCGGCGCGGCCGCGGCGGCGAGCCGCTCCAGCTCGCGCTCGGCGCGCGCCCACTCCTCCGCCGGGACGTACTGGCGCATGACCGAGTGCCAGACCACCGTCAGCGTGCCCGGGACCAGGTCGACACCGGCGAGGAAGTCGGCGGCCCCGGCGGTCTCGACCGCCGCCGGCACCTGGGCGGCCAGCCGCAGGGCGCCGTCCAGCCGGGCGGCCCGGTCCTCCTGGTCGGGCCAGAGGTAGGCGCGCAGGGCGAGCGCCCCCTCGGGCGAGAGCGGGTCGATGGGCGTCAGGTCGCAGCCGCGCCGCTCCACGACCGTGAGGCCGGGGTGCCCGTCCGCGGCCTCCGCCAGCCATGCGGGCGGCGCGCCCTCCCAGGCGTCCTCCAGGACGACCGGGGAGTCCGCCGGTCCCCACGCGAAGTCCTCCGCCGTGCAGCGGAAGCGGTCGGCACGCAGGTTGAGCCCGGCGCTCGCGCCCAGCTCGAACAGGCGGACGGGCAGCGGGGCGGAGCGTACGGCGTGCAGCAGCCCGGCGATCAGCAGGTTGGCCCGGCCGACCTCGTTGGTCTGCGGGGGGCGGGTCATCCAGTCGCGGACCCACTCCAGCTCGGTGGCGACGGCCTCGCGGAAGGCCGGCCAGCAGGCGTCGGGCCGCTGCGGGTCGACGGCCCCGCCCGCGCTCGGGTAGCAGGCGGCCAGCTCGGGCGCGCGGCCGGTGAGCACGAGGGAGTGGACCCCGCCGAGCAGCCGGAGCGCGATCGCGTCGGGCCCGGGGGCGTCCTCGTAGCCGGCGAGCGCGTCGGCGCAGGGCCCGCCCGCCCGCACGTCCTCGGCCACCCGGCCGAGCAGCGCGGCGTAGAGCGGTGATCCGAGCTCCGCGCAGGACCTCGCCTGGACCTCGACCATCTCCGCGGCACGCTCACGGGACATCACGACCTCCTCCGTCGGGACTGCCGACGATATCCACCGTGCCCTTGCGGAGATCGCCCCGGGTGCTCCCACCGGCGTGTCCGCGGCGAGGTATCCTCGCCGTGTGCCGGGGGCTGTTGGCTGCTAACGAAATCATCAGCTTTCTTCAGCCTTTATCTGAGATCATCTGTGCGAAGCTTTCCGAATGGGCACGGCGGAACGGCGTCCATCACCAGACCGCCTGGTAGTGGGCACGGGACGGCAAGATGCCGGTCCCCGTGGTCAAGCCCGCCACCGGCCGGTACCACGTGCTCGAACAGCAGGCCACCGCCGAAGGGCGGACGGTCGCGTACTGCCGGATCTCCAGCGCCGACCAGAAAGCCGACCTGGAGCGGCAGGCCGGGCGGGTCGTCACCGCCGCAACCGGCATGGGACTGGCCGTCGCCGACGTGGTGAGCGAGGTCGGCTCCGGTCTGAACGGCAGACGGCCGAAACCGGCGCGACTGCTGCGCGGCCCGTCGGTGACGACGATCGTGGTCGAGCACCGCGACCGGCTGGCCCGGTCCGGCGTCGAGCACCTGACCGCCGCCCTGGACGCGACCGGGCGGCGCATCGTCGTCATCGACGACACCGAAGTCGACGACGACCTCGTGCGGGACATGACCGAGATCCTCACCTCGTTCTGCGCCCGCCTGTACGGCCGCCACTCGGCTTCCCGCCGGGCCAAGGCCGCACTCCGCGCCGCAGGCGAGACCGCGTGAGCGACCGTCAGGGCTTCCGGATCGAACTGGACCCCACCCCCGACCAGAGGGCCCGTCTCGGCCGGCACGCCGGGCTGTCGCGGGTGGTGGGGAACTTCTGCCTGGAGAAAGTCCGCGCCGCCCTCGACCAACGCCAAGCGGAGAAGACCTACGGCGCGACCGGACAAGGACCTGACCCCGGTGCCCTGGTCGGCCCCCGCACCGGAGCGGGCCTGGCGTGCCGAGCACCGTCAGCGGTTCCCATGGTTCACCGCTGACGGCCTGTCGTCGCGGATACCGAAGGAGGCGTGCCGGGTGCGTGCCGCCGCCTTCAAGAGCTTCTTCGACTCCCGTACCGGCAGGCGCAAAGGCCGCAAGCCGGTGCCCGGCGACGGCGGGCCGGTGACGTTACTCGCCCTCGGCCCAGAAGCGCTGAAGCCTGATGACCGCGGCCTCTCTGGTCATCTTCGCGACCTCCGTCTCCGGGAGCCCGACCCTGGTGATGAGCAGGTGGACGAGGTCGGCGGGAAGCGCCCCGGCGGGGACGGCCGGTGTTCCCCGATCCGGCTTCTCACCCTCCTTCACGCACTTCCAGAACTCCTCCTCCGTGACCGCGAGCTGATCGCGGAGGATGTGGTTCCAGAGGCCGCGGCCGTACGAGGTGCGGTCCGGAGGGTGCGAAATCCTGGTCCGGAGGACGCGGCCGTCCGGAAGGCACATCTCGTAGGTGACGTGGTGGGTGCCCGAGCGCCCGCGGGCGTCCCTGACCCGGTTCCATCCCTCCGTCAGGCAGAACCGTTCATGTTCCTCCCTGGTCGCCTGCGGCCAGGTCATGCCGCCTGCCCGGTGAGCCAGCGGCGGAGTTGCCCGTCGTCGCTGAGATCGATCAACTGGACCAGCCCCCAGTTCTCCCGGTGGTTGGGAGCGTTGAGCAAACGGTCCTGCCAGTCCTCGGCGTAGTCGCGGAGCGCGTCGACCATCTCGTCGATCGCCTCCTCGAAGGTGGATCCGTCCGCGGCGATCGGCAGCCCGGGAATGAACACCGACCACCCTCCGTCCTCGGCCACCACCTCGGCACGTGACGGTGTGACGGCGGCCAGGAAGTGCCTCAACCGCTCCGCGTCCACCACGACGGCCTTGGTCTCGTCGCGCCGGACGGTGGCGGTCCGGCCGTGCGCCGCCGCATCCAGAAGATCCTTCAGGTGGGTGCGCGCATCGGTGTAACTGTCGTAGTGGACAGAGGCCATGGTTCCTTCTTCCGATCTGTCGGCGGTTGTCTCCGACATTCACGTACGTGAAGTACTCAGCGTACTTCACGTACGTGACCGTGGGAATCCGTCGGCCCGTCACGGGGAGAGGCGCCGTGGACGGCGGCCGGTGCGCCGCGGCCGCGAAAGCCGCCCGGGTGTCAGTGGAGCCCGCGCTTGCCCGGTGTCCAGAAGGGCTTGACCTTGATCGAGGCGCGTGACCAGTTGCGCTGCCGGACCAGGTAGTCGCGGATCATCTGGCAGGTCCTGGCCTCGCCGGCCACGTAGGCGGCGCCCGCGTTGCCGGGGAGGTCGAGGGCGGCCACGGCGGCCAGCAGCGTCCGGGACGAGGCCGCCGCCGCGCCGTGGCGGTGCACCCGGTGCAGCCGATGGGGACCGGGCATGGGCAGGTCGTGCTCGGGGGAGTCGCTCTCCAGCACGCCGTACACCCGGGCGGACGCGCCGAGCCCTCTGATCATGGGCCCGAAGGCCGCACTGGCGGTCTCCTCGCCGATGAACACGTGGTAGGGGGCGTCGCGGGTGAAGAAGTCCCCCTGAGGCCACCAGAAGGTCACCGGATCACCGGGACGCACCGTGCGGGCCCAGGCCAGTCCGATGCCGTCGCCCTCGTAGAGGTGGGCGCGCAGTTCCAGCGCGCTTTCCGAGGGCTGGAAGTCCCAGATGGTGTAGGTGCGCAGGGTCTCGGCGGGCCGCAGGATCCCGGAGACCGACAGCGGGTCCTTGAGCTGGATCCGGATGTGCTGGCCCGGGGTGTAGGGGAAGGCGATCGGTTCGTCGGCCACGAGGCGGATGCGCCGCATCGTGGGAGTGACCGGTTCGGTCTCGGCGACGGCGGCGGTGACGACGTATTTGGCGAATGCTCCTGCCAGCGGATTGCGCACGTCATGGCTCCTCTCGGACGGCGCGGCGCCGATGGACCGATCCCGGCCCGCTCCCCCGTACGGCCGTCGGGGCGGCGGAATCCATCATCGACTACCCATAGATGAATCTCATCGATATAGATTTGCTTAGAGGCATTAAGCAAACATAGATGGTCTAGTATGTCAACGCGATGAGATGGGGGGAGATGACGGCGAAGACTCCGAGCCGGCGAGAGCGCCTCCGGCAGGCCACGCTGGAGGAGATCCATGCGGTGACGCGCAGGCTGCTGGTCACCCAGGGGCCCGCGGCGGTGACCGTCAACGCGGTCGCGCGGGAGATGGGCATGAGCGGGCCGGCCCTGTACCACTACTACGCCGGCCATGAGGAGCTGGTGGGGGCCGTGACCGCCGGGTTCCTCCGCGAACTGACCGAGGCCATGGAACAGGCGCGTGACGCCCGCGCCGACGCGCCGCCCGCCGACCGGCTGCTGGCCACCTGCCGGGCCATGCGCGCCTGGGCGGTCGCCCACCCGGCCGAGTTCGGGTGGATCTTCGCCAGTCCCGTCGCGCCGCCCGACCGGCATCCCGACTCGCCGCGTCAGCGGGCCGGTCAGCGCTTCGAGCAGATCCTCCTGGACCAGGTCGCCGAGCTGTGGCGGACCCGGCCGTTCCCCGTGCCCGATCCCGCTGACCTCGACCCTTCCCTGCTGGAACAGCTGCGCGCGTATTCGGAGACGATCGGCGGACGCCTGCCCCCGGAGGCCGCACACGTCTTCCTGTCGTGCTGGATCAGGTTGTACGGCCTGCTGTGCATGGAGGTCCTGCACCAGGTGGACTTCGCCTACTCCGACATGGAGCCGGTCTTCGAGGAGTGCCTGAGCGAGCTGCGCGCCAGGCTCGGCCTGGAGGGATGACGCGATCGGGGCACGACCGGCCGGACCGCCGCCCCGCCTCGCCCACGGGAACGGCTCTCCGGCTCACCCCGCACGGCCCGCCCCCGGCCCCAGGCCGGAGACGGGCCGGCGTGGCTCAGGAGCCGAGCCACCAGCGGGCGGCGACGAGTTCGCAGACGAGGGTCTCGGTGAGCAGCGCGACGTCAGGGTCGTCGTCGTGGCGGTAGCGGAGGCAGGCGGCGGCGCCGGGGAGCTCACCGCCGACGGCCAGGACGGTGGAGCCGCGCTCGCGGACCCACTCCATGGCCTGCCCGTCGTAGCGGGAGCCGGGGAAGAGCACGGCCCGGTAGTCGAGGGTCTTGGTGAGATAGACGTCCACGTGCGCCCAGTCGCCGGTCTCGCAGGCGTCGGCCGGGCGGCGCGGGCCCTCGCGGACCATCAGGGCGGACTGCTCGGCGGACGACAGCCGCTCGGCGGGCGCGATCGTGTAGACGCCGGCGGGCCCGTCCAGCAGGGCCGCGGCGCCGTCGAGCCACTCGCCGCGCCGGTCGAGCAGGTCGGCGGTGGCCTCGGCGCTGCGGCGCAGCAGGGCGGGCACGTCCGGGCCCGTCCCGGTCAGCCGCCCGGTCAGGGCCAGCAGCAGGGCGAGCGTGTGCTGGAAGGTGCGGCAGGCGACGCCGCCGCGCTCCTCGCCCGCGCGCATCGGCACGACCAGGTCGGCCCCCTCGGTGACGGCGGAGCCGGGCCGCTCGGTCACGGCCAGCACGAAGGACCGGCCCCGGTGGCGGGCGACCGCGTCGAGGGTCTCGCGGCTGCCGCCGGTGGCGGAGATCGCCACGACCAGGGTGTCCGGGGAGGGCGGGTAGGAGAAGGGGGCCGAGGCGTACTCGGCGACGGCGTCGACTCCGGCGGCGCGCAGGCGGAGCGCGGCGACCCCGGCGGCGTAGCGGGAGCTGCCCATGCCGAGCAGGAGCACCCGGCGGATCCGGGCCGGCTCCGGGATCCCGGCGAACGGGTCGCCGCCCTCCAGGGCGTCGGCCAGGCCGGCCAGCGCGGCGGGCTTGGCCTCCAGGTCGGCGAGGTACAGCTCGGGCTTCACGTGCTCTCCTTGCTCGGGCGGGCCGCCCGGGGCGGGCCGCCGGTCCGGGGTGGTGCGTGCGGGGCGGTGCATGCGGGGCGGGGCGTCAGGGGTACCACGAGCGCAGCACGCCCATGGGGGCGTAGCGCCAGCGGGGCAGGTGGCGGGCGGCGTAGACGAGCTCGCGGCACTCCTGCTCGACGGCGAACGCCCGCAGCAGGCCGGGATCGAGCAGGTGGCAGTGCCCGCGCTCGCGCAGGCGCCCGGCGTAGGCGTCGTGCAGGGCGCGCGTCGCCGCGGCGGCCCACCGCGCGACGGCGGCGGGGTCGGCGCCCCGGCGTCTGATCGCGACCTGGCCGGCGTGCTCCAGGCTGGTGGAGAGCTGGGCGAGGTCGCGGGCGGCGGGCTGGAAGCGGTCGGTGTCGGAGACCGTCGGGTTGCCGTCGAAGTCGACCACCGCGTAGCCGCCGGGCCAGCGCAGGACCTGGCCGACGTGCAGGTCGCCGTGGATGCGGATCAGCGGGGTGGGGCGGTGCTCCCGCAGGGCGTCGAACGCCCGCGCCAGCGGGCCGGCGTGGTCGGCCAGCCACGCGCCGTCCTCGCCGCCGGTCAGCTCCAGCGCCTCGCGGAGCGCGGCCTCGGCGCGGGCCGCCCACGGGCTCACCGGGCGCGTGCCGGAGCGGCCTTCCGGATCCCCCTGCGGGGGGACCGGTCCCGCGCGCTGCCCGCGGTCACCGGCGGGGTAGGCGGGCGCGAGCCGTACCGGGTCGGGGAAGACCGCCGACGGGGTGGCCAGGGCCGCGTGCAGGTCGGCGGCGAGCGCTCCCAGCTCGGCGGCGAAGCCGGTACGGCCGGCGGCCGCCTCGTCCACGCACCACTCCCAGCCGTCCCGGGCGTCCGGCAGGTAGGCGGTGACGAGGGCGAGCAGCTCGCCGCCGCGGGAGAGCGCCGCGTACGGCGTGGCCGTGGCGGTGAAGCCGACCTCGGACAGGTGGGCGAGCATCTCCGGGGCGGGCTGGGGGAGCGGGGCGGGCGGTGTGAGCCATTTCACTACGAGGGTTTCACCGACCACGACGGAGTGGTTGGTCTGGTCGACGTCGAACCCGCGTTCAGTCGCGCCGGGCGGCAGCGCGGGCGGCGGCTGGAAACGTCCGACCTCATACGGTGCGGGAACGTGCCATGCCAGTGCGGAGAGGAACTCGGTGGTCCGGCCGTCGCCCGCGCGGGGCACGGTCTCCAGGCGCTCCCATATTGAACTTGGCTTCAATGAACCGCTCGGGCTTCCACGTGGTGATGTCGCGATCAGTGTTGCTCAAGTTGATGTTGCCTGCAACACTCCTGCTTTGGTCTGTCATGCCCTTAAAGACCGGACCGCCCTCGCACATCTGAATTATGAAGGAGTAGCGGCTGTGTCCCGTTCCCGGTACACCCGTCGTCTTCCGGCCGCCGTCCTCGCGGCCGGTCTTGCGCTCGCAGTCTCGGCGTGCGGCGGGGAGGCCGCCGACACCGCCGCGTCCCCCTCCGGCGCCGCCGCCGCGCAGCTCGACCCCAACGCCGACCTGACCAAGCAGAGCCTCACGGTCACCGTCTGGGACGGCTACACGCCCAAGGAGCTGCCCCAGGAGGTCAAGGCCAAACTCGGCTTCGACCTGAAGGTCACGCTGCACGACACCAACGAGACGGCGATGGCCAAGCTCACCTCGGGCGCCGACACCGGCATCGACGTGGCCTTCGTCTCCGGCCAGTACGCCCAGGCCCTCAACGAGGCCGGCCTGCTGGAGCCCCTGCACCCCGAGCTCATCCCGAACCTGGCCAACCTCTACCCCGAGGCCAAGGAGCTCGCCTACGACAAGGGCAACACCTTCTCGGTGCCCTA
This sequence comes from Planomonospora alba, assembly GCF_039534085.1. Classification (NCBI taxonomy): domain Bacteria; kingdom Bacillati; phylum Actinomycetota; class Actinomycetes; order Streptosporangiales; family Streptosporangiaceae; genus Planomonospora; species Planomonospora alba. The sequence goes on along the minus strand of NZ_BAAAUT010000002.1, from coordinate 91,737 downwards.
CACCTGGGGCACCACCGGCATCTGCTACCGCACCGACCTGGTGAAGAAGGAGCCGACCAGCTGGAACGACATCCTCGACCCGCCGGCCGAGGCCAAGAAGAAGGTCACCATGATGACCACCGAGCGCTGGCTGGCCCTGCCCGCGCTCAAGTCGCTCGGCTACTCGGTCAACACCCGCAGCGACGAGGAGCTGGCCAAGGCCAAGGAGAAGCTGCTGGCGGCCAAGCCGAACCTGCTCGCCTACGACGACACCACCTTCGGTGAGCGCCTGACCAAGGGCGAGGCGGTCATGGTCGAGGCGTGGGACGGCTGGTGCCCGACCTCCGAGGAGAACGTCAAGTTCGTCGTGCCCAAGGAGGGCAGCGACCTCTGGGTGGACACGATGGTCATCCTGAAGTCCTCCAAGAACAAGGAGGCGGCGCACGCCTTCATCAACTACATCCTGGACCCCAAGGTCCACGGCTGGGCCGCGGCGAACATCCTGTACAAGGTGCCGAACAAGGCCGCGATGGACATCGTCGACGCCGACCTGAAGGCCAAGAACACGCCGCTGCAGATGACCCCGGCGGACCTGCTCCAGGGCGAGTCGATCATCGACCTGGGTGAGGACTCCACCAAGTTCACCCGCCTGGCGACCGAGGTCGCGGCGCAGCAGTGACCCGTTCCGCCGTCGTCCCCGGCGCGGCCGCGACAGCGCGGCCGCGCCGGTCGCGCGCGCTGGGGCGGCTGGTGTTCCTGGCACCGGGCCTGGCCTACCTGGTCGCGTTCCTGCTGATCCCGCTGGCGCTGCTGCTCAGCTACACGGTCTTCCGCCGGGGCCGCTTCGGCGGGGTCGTCCACGAGGTCACCGGGGAGAACTTCACCCGGCTGCTGGACCCCCTCTACCTGGACGTCGTGCTCGAGTCGCTGAAGCTGGCGACGATCGCCACGGTGATCGCCCTGCTCGTCGGCTACCCCACGGCGTACCTGATCACCCGGTTGCCGAGCCGGTGGAAGACGGTCGCGCTGGTCGCGATCGTCCTGCCGTTCTGGACGAACTTCCTGGTGCGCATCTACGCCTGGATCGTGCTGCTCAGCGGGCCCGGCCTGGTCAACGGCGCGCTGGGGGCGGTCGGGCTCGGACCGTTCGAGCTGCTCTACCACTCCGGCGCGATCGTCACCGGCCTGGTCTACTCCTACCTGCCGCTGATGGTGCTCCCGCTCTACGCCGCGATCGAGAAGCTCGACCCGCAGCTCCGCGAGGCATCGGCCAACCTCGGCGCCACGCCGGCGCGCACCTTCTTCTCGGTGACGTTCCCGCTGACGCTGCCGGGCGTGGCCACCGGCTGCCTGTTCGTCTTCGTGCCGTGCTTCGGCAACTTCATCATCCCCGAGCTGCTCGGCGGCGGCCGCTCGATCATGGTCGGCAACCTGATCAGGGACCAGTTCCTCAAGGCGCGCGACTGGCCCTTCGGGGCCACGCTGACGCTGGCGCTGCTGGCCGTGCTGATCGTGCTGCTGCTGGTACAGGCATGGAGCTCCCGCCGTGCGTAAGCCCCGACTGCTGTACGTCCCGTTCTGGGCGACCTACGTCTTCCTGTACGCGCCGATCGTGGTGCTGGTCGTCATGTCGTTCAACGCCGGCGGCTCGCCGTACTCGTTCGAGGGCTTCAGCCTGAAGTGGTACGGCGAGTTCGCCGCCAACGCCGAGATCCGCCGGGGCCTGGTCAACACGCTGATCGTGGCCGCGGGCACCACGGTGCTGTCCACGGTGCTCGGCACGCTGATGGCGGTGGGCCTGGCCCGCCACAGCAGGTCGCGGCTGCTGGACGCGATCGGCGTGCTCCCGGCCGTCCTGCCCGACCTGGTGCTCGGCATCGGCCTGCTGCTGTTCTACGTCTGGGTGCAGCTGAGCCTCGGCCTGCACTCGGTCGTGCTGGCGCACACGGTCTTCGGCACGGCGTTCGTGGCCGCGGTGGTCCGCACCCGGCTCACGCACGCCGACACCTCGCTGGAGGAGGCCTCGCGCGACCTGGGCGCGACCCCGGTGGCCACGTTCTTCCGGATCACCCTGCCCCAGCTCGCGCCGGGCATCGCCGCGGGAGCGCTGCTGGCGTTCACGCTCTCCGTCGACGAGTTCGTCATCGCGTTCTTCACCTCGGCGCCGACCGAGCCGACCCTGCCCATCGTCATCTACTCAATGGTCCGCTTCGGGGTCACCCCGGAGATCAACGCGCTGGCCACCGTGCTGCTCGCGGTGAGCTTCAGCGTGGTGATCGCGGCCCAGCGGATGACCCGACTGACGGAGTCGTTTTCCTGATGCTGCAGATCACCGGTGTCAGCCGCCGTTTCGGTGACGTCACGGCGCTGGCGGACGTCTCCCTGGAGATCCGCCAGGGGGAGTTCTTCGCGCTGCTCGGCCCCAGCGGCTGCGGCAAGACCACGCTGCTGCGGATCCTGGCCGGGTTCGAGTCACCGGACGCCGGGACCGTCACCCTCGACGGCGCCGACCTGCTCGGCCGGCCCCCGCACCGCCGCCCCGTCAACCTGATGTTCCAGTCCTACGCGCTGTTCCCGCACATGACCGTGGCCAAGAACGTCGCCTACGGCCTGGAGCGGGAGAAGCTGCCCAGGGCGGAGATCAGGAGCCGGGTCGGCGAGGTGCTGGAGAAGGTGGGCCTGTCGGCGATGGCCGGGCGCAGGCCGCAGCAGCTGTCCGGCGGGCAGCGCCAGCGCGTCGCGCTGGCCCGCGCGATCGTCAAGCGGCCGCGCCTGCTCCTGCTCGACGAGCCGCTGTCCGCGCTGGACAAGAAGGTGCGGGCGGAGATGCAGCTGGAGCTCAAACGGCTCCAGCACGAGGTCGGCATCACCTTCGTCGTGGTCACCCACGACCAGGAGGAGGCCATGTCGCTCGCCGACCGGATCGCGGTCTTCAGCGCGGGCCGGGTGGAGCAGGTGGACGAGCCGGTGGCGCTCTACCAGCGGCCGCGCACCCCGTTCGTCGCCGGCTTCGTGGGGGAGAACAACCTCTTCGGCGGCCGGGCGTGCTCGGTGGGCCTGGCCGCCGACGGGCTCGGCGTGCTCCCCGGCTCCTCCGACATGCCCGACGGCACCTCCGCGCTGCTGGCCGTACGGCCGGAGCGGGTGCGGCTGGCCCCCGCGGACGCCGTGGCGGACGCCCCCGGCGTGCTGCGCGGCGAGGTGGCGGACGTGAGCTTCTACGGCGGCGTCTCACACGTGTCGGTCACCGTGCCCGGCCGGCAGGAGCCGGTCCTGGCGGCCGTCCAGGGGGCCACCCGCACCCTGCCGGGCGAGCGGGTGGCGCTGTCCTGGGCACCCGAGGACGGGGTGCTGGTCCCTCAATGAGACGTCTTCAGGTCGTTGCCCGTGGCGGTCCGGGCGTAGGCCAGGATCAGCTCCGCCGCCTCCTCCGGGCCGATCACCGGGTGGCGGGCCGTTATGCGGTAACCGTACGCGTCTTCGAGCGCGACCAGGTTCCGCGCGATGACGAGGGAGTCGTCGGCCAGCGTGAACGTCCCCAGCGCGCTGCCGGTCTCCAGGATGCTCTGGTACATCGCGACCTGCCGGTCGTAGAGCGTGGTGAGCAGCAGGGCGTACATCCGGTTGCGGGAGGCGGCGCCGCCGAGCTCGTTGAGCAGGCGCACGTCGGGGTCGTCGGGGCCGTGCGGCAGACCGGAGCGGATGGTCACGACGAGCTTCTCGACGGGGTCGCGCATGCCGCTGATCCGCTTGAGGCGCAGCTCGTAGAAGCGCTCCATCCCGGCGTGGTGGGCGTCCACCAGCAGCTCGCCGAGGTTGGGGTAGTGGTAGAGCACGGCGCCGGAGGTCAGGCCGGCCTCCTCGGCCACATGGTTGAGCCCCACGCCGTCGGTGCCGTGCCGGATGATCGCCCTGCGCGCCGCGTCGATGAGGTCCACACGTCTGTCCGACCGGCTCTTGCGCGCCATACTTCCCCGTTCGTCCATGTCCATGATCTGTGCCGGGGTCCATAGTGACCGCTGTCCGGCGTTTTTACTAGATCAAGATTTAAACCAGTATTCACCAGTTTCCAAACTCTCTGATCTCGGAGGACGCGATGGCTCTTACGATCCTGTTCATGCCGGAGAGCGCCTACGGGCCGACGAACAACTGCATCGGCATCGGCGACATTCTCCGTAAGCGCGGCCACCGGGTCGTTTTCGCTGCTGAGGCCTCCTGGAAGGGGAAATTGGAGGCGCTCGGCTTCGAGGAGGACCTGGTCGACCTCGCGCCCCCGACCGAGGAGGAGCAGGACCCCGGTCAGTTCTGGAAGGACTTCATCCGCGACACCGCGCCGGAATACCGCAAGACGACCGCCGAGCAGCTGGAGACGGTGACCAAGCCGATCTGGGAGGCGCTCATCGACGGCGCCAAGTACTGCGAGCCGCGGCTCAAGGAGATCATCGAGCGGGTCAAGCCGGACGTCATCGTCGAGGACAACGTCATCGCCTTCCCGGCGCTCGTGACCGCGGGCAAGCCGTTCGTGCGCATCGTCTCCTGCAACCCGCTGGAGGTGCGCGGCGAGAACGTGGCGCCCGTCTTCTCCGGCCTGCCCGCCGACGACCGCTCCGAGTGGGACGCCTTCCGCGCCGAGTACGAGCGGACCCACCGCGAGCTGTGGAGCGCCTTCAACGAGTGGGTCGTCGAGCAGGGCGCCCCGGCCCTGCCGGACCTCGACTTCATCCACGAGGGCGACCTGAACCTCTACGTCTTCCCGGAGATCGCCGACTACACCGGCGCCCGGCCGCTGGGGCCGACCTGGCACCGCCTCGACTCCTCGGTCCGCGAGACCGACGAGGAGTTCGAGCTGCCGGCCGAGCTGAAGGACGGCGAGGGGTCGCTGGTCTACTTCTCGCTCGGCTCGCTCGGCTCCGCCGACGTGGAGCTCATGCAGCGGGTGATCGACGTGCTGGCGACCACCCCGCACCGCTACATCGTCTCCAAGGGCCCGCTCCACGAGGAGATCAAGCTCGCCGCCAACATGTGGGGCGCCGAGTTCCTGCCGCAGACCAAGATCCTGCCGCTGGTGGACCTGGTCATCACGCACGGCGGCAACAACACCGTCACCGAGGCGCTGCACTTCGGCAAGCCGATGATCGTGCTGCCCCTGTTCTGGGACCAGTACGACAACGCCCAGCGCATCCACGAGCTGGGGTACGGCGTGCGCCTGTCCACCTACGGCTTCACCGACGCCGAGCTGACCGGCGCGGTGGAGCGGCTGCTGGGCGACACCGCCCTGCGCGGGAAGCTGGCCGCGGCCGGCGAGGAGATCCGCCGCCGCGACGGCCTGCGCCGCGCCGCCGACCTGATCGAGCAGGCCGGCACCGCCGGGGCCTGACGCCCCGCGCCCGACGAGAACGACAGCAGGGAAGTCCCATGGGTGAGTTGATCAATCCGGCGACCGGCGAGGTCCTCTCCGAGGTGGCCGAGACCCCGGTCGCGGAGGTGGCGCAGGCCGTACGGCGGGCGCGCGCGGCCTTCGCGGAGTGGAGCGCGGCGACCCCGGCGGAGCGGGCCAGGGTGCTGCTGCGTCTGGCCGACCTGGTGGAGGCCGACGCCGAGGAGCTGACCCGGCGGGAGGTGGCCGAGACGGGCAAGCCCGCGGCGGTGTTCCGGGACGGCGAGCTGCCCTTCGCGGTCGACAACCTCCGCTTCTTCGCCGGAGCGGCCCGCTCGCTGGAGGGCACCGGGGCGGGGGTGTTCAGCGCCGGCTACACCTCGGTGCTGGTCCGCCGCCCGGTCGGCGTGGTCGCCTCGATCGCCCCGTGGAACTTCCCCCTCGTCATGGCCGTCTGGAAGGTCGGCCCGGCGCTCGCCGCGGGCAACGCGGTGGTGATCAAACCCGCCCCGCAGACGCCGGGCACCACGCTGCGCCTGGCGGAGCTGCTGGAGCGGGCGGGAGCGCCCGACGGGCTGCTCCAGGTGGTGCTCGGCGACGCGGAGGTCGGCGAGGCGCTGGTGGGCGACCCGGGCGTGGACATGGTGAGCGTCACCGGCTCCACCGAGACCGGCCGCGCCGTCATGCGCGGCGCGGCCGGCTCGCTGAAGCGGGTCCACCTGGAGCTCGGCGGCAAGGCCCCGGCCCTGGTCTTCGGCGACGCCGACCTGGCCGAGATGGCCCACGGCGTGGCGATGGGCGCCACGTACAACACCGGCCAGGACTGCACGGCCGCGACCCGCGTCTACATCGCCCGGGAGGTCTACGGCGAGGCCGTCGAAGCGCTTCGTGACACGCTGACGGCGATCAGGGTGGGCGACCCCTGGGACCCGGACACCGACATCGGCCCGCTGATCTCCGCGCGGCACCGGGAGCGCGTGCACGGCTTCGTCGAGCGCGCGGTGGCCGACGGGGCGTCGGTGCTGTGCGGCGGCGTCCCGCTGGAGGGGCCCGGCTTCCACTACCCGCCGACGCTGGTCGCCGGCGCCCGGCAGGACAGCGAGATCGTCCAGGGTGAGCTCTTCGGCCCGGTGCTGGTGGCGCTGCCGTTCGACGGCGAGGACGAGGCGGTGCGGCTGGCCAACGACACCGTCTACGGCCTGGCCTCCTCGGTCTGGTCCCGCGACGTGGCCCGGGCGCTGCGCGTCTCGCACCGCCTGGACGCCGGGGTGACCTGGATCAACGACCACCTGCCCATCGCCTCCGAGGCCCCCCACGGCGGGGTCAAGGGCAGCGGCTTCGGCAAGGACATGAGCCAGGAGGCGGTCCAGGAGTACTCGGTGACGCGCCACCTCATGATCAAACACCAGGCGCCGGAGGCGAGGGACTCGTTTAGGCCAGCCTGAAAATACTGGCCTGTTACAGCTTGTATGTCCCTTTTATAGGGATTTCTTAGCCGGTATGCCATTCGTATTAGCCATAAAGGATGTGCTCAAATTGCTTGCGCCGCTTCCCTACTCGCCGAGGGGTTACCTAGGCCAGTGATGAAACAAGACCGCCGGAGCCACCGGGCGGTGGGAATGCTCGGCCGGCTCATGCCGGCGAACTGGCGCGTGCGCCCCCGTCTGGTCGCGCTCATCCTGCTGCCCACGGTGGCGGCCGTACTGCTGACCGGACTCCAGCTCACCACCGCGCTGTCCACGGCGACGGAGTACCGGCGGATGTCCGAGGTCGCCACGCTCGTCGACCGGCTCGCCACCCTCTCCCACGAGATGGCCACCGAGCGCGACCTCACCGCCTGGTACATCGCCGACCGGCGCCGCGCCGCCCGTCTCAACCAGGTCAAGGAGCAGCGCCAGGCCGTCGACCGGGCCGCCGCCGGGGTGACGGAGGCGGTCAGGGCCATCACGAAGGAGCACCCGGCCCGCGTCCGGACCGAGACGGCCCAGGTCAGCCGCTGGCTGCGCGGGCTGCCCGGCCTGCGCAAGCTCGTCACCGACGGCAGCGTGCTCCCGCGCGCCTCCCTTGAGATGTACTCGCGCATGGTCAGCGACCTCATCACGCTCCACGACGACCTCAGCCGCAGCGGCGGCGACGAGCGCCTGATCGGAGACACCCTCGCCCTGGGCGCGCTGGCCCGGGCCAAGGAGCAGGTGGCCCGGCAGCGGGGCATCCTCCTCGTCGCCCGGCTGGAGGGCGGCTTCGACTTCGACGACCCGGCCAACTTCCTGGGCGCCTACCGCAGCCAGATCAGCGAGGTCGCCTCCTTCCAGGCGACCGCGAGCGCCGAGCAGAACCGGCGCTACCGCGACCTGGTCAGCGGCCCCGAGGTCGACCGGGCCGACGCCATCCGCGCCCTGGTCATGGCCCGCATGCGGGAGAACAGACCGCTGGGCGTCGTCGGCATCCGCACCTGGTACGACTCCTCCAGCGCGATCGTGGACGGCATGCGGACCCTCGAGAAGGACATGGCCGCCTCGGTGGTCGCCCGCAGCCAGGAGCTGGAGGGCGCCGAGCGGCGCAGCGCCATGATCTTCGGTGGCGCGATCCTGGTCCTGCTGGTGCTGATCCTGCTCATCACCGCCTGGGTGGCGGGCACGCTGGTCCGCCCGCTGCGCAGGCTGCGCAGCGAGGCGCTCGAGGTCGCCGGCAGCCGGCTGCCCGAGACCGTCCGCGTGCTGCGCGAGGCCGGCGAGGCGGCTCCGAACGTCGAGGTGCCCTCCATCGGCGTGGTCTCCCGCGACGAGATCGGGGAGGTGGCCCGGGCCTTCGACGAGGTCCACCGCGAGGCCGTGCGGCTGGCCGGCGACGAGGCCCGGCTCCGCGCCAACGTCAACGCGATGTTCGTCAACCTCTCCCGGCGCACCCAGTCGCTGGTGGAGCGCCAGATCGACCTCATCGACGACCTGGAGCAGGGCGAGCAGGACTCCGAGCGGCTGGCCAGCCTCTTCAAGCTGGACCACCTGGCCACCCGCATGCGCCGCAACTCCGAGAACCTCCTGGTCCTCGCCGGTCAGGAGCAGGCCCGCCGGTGGAGCGAGCCGGTCCCGCTCAGCGACGTCGTGCGCGCCTCGCTGTCGGAGGTCGAGAACTACGAGCGGGTGGTCATCCGGGTCGAGCACGGCACGACGATCATCGGCCAGGCGGTCAACGACATCGTCCACCTGATCGCCGAGCTCGTCGAGAACGCGATCTTCTTCTCGCCGCAGGACACCAAGGTCACGGTGACCAGCAACGGCAACGAGATGGGCAGCGTCGTCCTCGCGGTCACCGACTCGGGCATCGGCATGAGCGACGAGGAACTGGCCGAGGCCAACCGCCGGCTCGCCGAGCCGCCCGCGGTGGACCTGTCGGTCTCCCGCCGGATGGGCCTGTTCGTGGTCGGCCGCCTGGCCCAGCGCCACGGCATCCGCGTCCAGCTCCGCCGCCCGGAGACCGGCGGCCTCAGCGCCGTCGTCCTGCTCCCCGCCCAGGTGGTCGCCGACTCCGTGGTCCGGCCGGACCCGGCCGCGCTGTCTGCGGCCGGAGCGGCCCCGGTCCGCGGTGGCGCGCCCGAGGGCGACCCGTTCGCCCCCGGCCTGCGCCGCAACCCGTTCGCGCCGGTCGGCGCCGGGGCCGGCGCGGGCACCTTCGGCCCGGGCCACCCGTCGTTCGACCTGTCCTCCACCGGCTTCTCGTCGATGTCGATGGAGATGCCGCTGGCCGCGCCCGGCTCGGCCGAGGCCCCGCCCGCACCGCCGCGGGAGGAGCGTCCCCCCTTCGGCATGCCCCCGCTGGACGACACGCCGTTCGGCGCGCCCCCGGCGCCTCCGGCCGCCGGCCCGGCGCCCGCGCCGGCTCCGAGCCCGGCTGCTGAGGCGCCGGCGGGGCCGCCGCCCAGCGTGGCGGACCTGTGGTCCAAGCCGGTGGTGTCCGCCTCGGAGGTGGAGAGCCTGTGGTCCTCGCCGCTGACGCCGACCCCGGCGCCGCCCGCCCGGCCGCCCGCGCCCCCGGCCGCACCGCAGGCACCGGCCGGCCCGCCGTCCTGGCAGGAGGCGCCGGCGGGTCCGCCGTCCTGGCAGGAGGCATCGGCGGGTCCGCCGTCCTGGCAGGAGGCGCCGGAGTCCGACCCGTGGCCGCCGCGCAGGCTCGACGAGAACACCCAGACGATGCCCGCGGTCGGGGTGTCGGCGACCGAGCCGGAACCGGGCGAGTACCTGCCGATCTTCGAGGCGGTGGGCTCCGACTGGTTCCGCAGGAGCGTGCCCGACGAGGGGGACGGGAAGACCGGATCCCCGGCCGCCGGGAACGGGACGCGGGACGCGCAGGCCCCGGCCGGCGCCGGACCGTCCGCCGCGCGGCAGCCCTGGGGCAGCACCCCGGCCGATCAGGGCTGGGCCGCCGCCGAGGCGGCCAAGAAGCCCGCGGAGGGCGGCCTGACCGGTGCGGGCCTGCCCAAGCGGGTGCCCAAGGCGAACCTGGTGCCCGGCTCGGCTCCCTCCGCGCCCGCGGCACCGGCCGCCCCGATGCCCCCGATCTCCGCGGAGCGGGTGCGCAGTCGTCTGTCCAGTTTCCAGCGAGGCGTACGGCAGGGCCGCGCTGAGATGAACGAGCGGTCGTCCGACGCCGCCGAGGGAGAGAAGCAGTGAACCAACAGCTCAGTCAGGCCGCCCGCGGCTTCAATTGGCTGATCACCGAGTTCGTCAGGGAGATGCCGGGCGTGGCCCACGCGGTGATCGTCTCCGCGGACGGTCTTCCGCTGGCCTATTCGCAGGGTTTCCCCAAGGACCGCGCCGACCAGCTCGCCGCGATCACGGCCGGTCTGATCAGCCTGACCCAGGGGGCCGCCCGGGTCTTCGAGGGCGGGCCCGTCGTGCAGACCGTCATCGAGATGCAGCGGGGCCTGCTGCTGACCATGTCCATCAGCGACGGCTCGGCGCTCGCCGTGCTGGCCGCCCCGGACTGCGACATGGGCCTGGTGGCCTACCAGATGACGCTCCTGGCGGAGCGTGCGGGCAAGGCGCTGACCCCGGCACTGCGCGCGGAGCTCCAGTCGCTTCAGAGGTAGTCGGCGGTCACGCGCGCAACAGCAGGACAACAACTGATAAGGAGGGATAGCATCCGATGAACGAGCCGCCGCCTCAGGCCAAGAGCGGGCGAGATCGTCTGATCCGTCCGTACGCTGTGACCGGGGGAAGGACCGCTCCTCGGACGCAGCTGGCGCTCGAGGCGCTGGTCTCCTCGGCGACCGCTCCGAGTGTGGATCCCTCCATGCTCTCCACAGAGTGTCAGGCGATCATCTCGATGTGCCGCCAGGTGCGCTCGGTTGCCGAGATCTCGGCTCTGCTGCGCATGCCGCTGGGCGTGACTCGGGTGCTGATCGCGGACATGTCGGCCGAGGGCCTGGTGCAGATCCACCAGCCGTCGCTGAATGCCGGAAAGCCGGATCTCAACTTGCTTGAAAGGGTGCTCAGTGGGCTTCGCAGGCTCTGACGCCGGGATGACGTCGACGAAGATCGTCGTCGCCGGCGGCTTCGGTGTCGGCAAGACGACCTTCGTCGGCGCGGTCTCCGAGATCATGCCGCTGACCACGGAGGCGGTCATGACGGAGGCCAGCGCGGGGGTCGACGACCTCTCGCACATCCCGACGAAGCAGACCACCACGGTGGCGATGGACTTCGGCCGGGTCTCCCTGGACCGCGACCTGATCCTGTACCTGTTCGGCACCCCCGGGCAGCACCGGTTCTGGTTCATGTGGGACGACCTCGTCAAGGGCGCGATCGGTGCGGTCGTGCTGGTCGACACCCGGCGGCTGGCCGACAGCTTCCCGGCGATCGACTACTTCGAGGAGGCCGGTCTGCCCTTCGTCGTCGCGCTGAACGGCTTCGGCGGAGCCCACCCCCACGGGGAGGAGGAGGTCCGGGAGGCGCTGACGATCTCCCCCGAGATCCCCATCGTGCGGACCGACGCCCGCTCCCGCGAGGCGGTGAAGTCGACCCTGATCACCCTGGTCGAGCACGTCCTCACCCTCCGCGTCTGACGGACGGCGCCCTCCCGTGCGCGGAGGGCGCCGCTCTCCCGCGCCCGGAGGGCGGTGCGGGGTCCCGGCGGGGACCCCGCACCGCCCTCCAGGATGTCGTTTTCGGCCTTTTTCGATGGATCCGGGGCGGTTCCTCTACACTCTCCGCCCATGGGCATCGGCCGCATCCTCTTCCTCACCTTCGGCTGCATCCTGCTCGCTCTCGGCGTGGGGGGCTCCATGGCCGACGACGAGGACCCGGTGGACATGCAGCGGGCGCACATCTTCACCCTGGGCGGCATCGGGCTGATGGTCGGCGGGGCCGCGTGCGGTGCCGCCGAGCGCCGGACCGCCCACCCGCCGCAGCCTCCCTACCCCCTCGTCCAGCCCCAGCCCCATCTCCCGCAGCCCCACCTGCCGCAGGGCCACGCCTTCCCGCCGCCGCAGGCCTACGAGCCCGGGCACACGCTGCCGCAGTACGAGCCGGGCCACACGCTGCCGCAGGGCCACGGCACCCCCTATCCGCCCGCCGGCGGGTCCGCCCGGTAGGGCCGCCCGGAGGATCACCGTCGGGGAGATCCGCGTCCGCCCTCAGAGGGATCGGGACTCCGGGCGGACCCGCCGCCTGCCACGCCGCGTTCTCCGTCACCCCCGACGGGCCGGTCCCCTACTCCTACGACGGGCACCTGAGGATCATCGGGTTCGACCGCGCCTGGAAGGCCGCTGGGACCCGGCGGCGATCCACCCCGAGCCGCGGCGGATCGGCTCCGGCGAGGTGCGGCGGAGCAGCGTGGTGCCCCGGCCCGGCGTTTCCTCCTGGCTGGTCCTGCCGGAGACACGGACCGGGGAGAGCGGACGGGATCCCTCTTTCGCCGGCGAAGGGTTCAAGCCGGTCGCGGTCCTGGCGGAATCCGCCCGGCCGGGGACCACCGGACAGAGCCCGTTTCCAGAATTCGGGTGGAAAAGACGGAAGCCCTCCCGGGCGCCGCCCCAGGAGTGGAGGCCGACCGGCCTTTCCCTGGTGAGGAGCTGAATCGGAGGAAATCCCCGCAGGCGATCGGACGGCGGCCCGCCGGCCTGTTGAACGGTCCTTCAGTGAATGCGGCAGGTCGGCCTCCGCGATGGCGCGCGGGATGCGGCCGCGAGGTCCCGCAGGTCAGGAGGAGCCCTCTGAACTGGAGTTATGCCGAGGTGGTACGGGGCGGGCCAAGGACGGGGGACCGTCCTGCGGCGGATGCCCGGTCGTTTCCGGCGCTGCTTCATTTTGGCGGCGATGACACGGCGGCATTCCGGGAGGGGCGAATCCGACCCGGCGTGCTGACCGCTTTCCGAATGCCCGTTCAACAGGCCGGGTAAACGGAGCGGGCGGCGAATCGGGAACAGGTGTGAGAGGTAGCCGCATTCGCCGGTTCATGTGCTACGGTCCTGCCGTCCTTTTCGCGAAGATCGTTGCTTGACGTTGTCCGGTCTTCTCCCCTTGCGCGGTCCGGGAGGATCCATGAAACTCCGCTCATCATTCGTCGGCGTCCTGGTGGCGGCGCTGGTGGCGGTCGCCGGTTGCGGGGGCGCCGACGAGACGGCCGCGGCCCCGGACGCCTCCGGCGGCGGGGCCGGCCTGGAGAAGACGACCGTCAACGTCGGCACGATGCCGGTCGTCGACACGGCCCCGCTGCAGATCGCGATGGAGAAGGGCCTGTTCAAGGCCGAGGGGCTCGACGTCAAGGTGAGCACCCTGGCGGGCGGCGCCGAGGCGATCCCGAAGCTCAAGAGCGGGGCCCTGGACATCAGCTTCGGCAACTACGTCTCCTTCTTCAGCGCCTCGGCGAAGGGCGCCATCGACCTGAAGATCGTCTCGGACGGCTTCCAGAGCGCGCCCAAGACACACGTGATCATGGTTCCGAAGGACAGCCCGGTCCAGACCATCGCGGATCTCAAGGACAAGACGATCGCGGTCAACACCAAGCGCAACGTCAGCACGATGCTGGTCCGCATCGCGGGCAAGGCGCACAACACCGAGTTCGACGAGGACAAGAACTTCGTGGAGTTCCCCTTCCCGGAGATGGAGGGCGCGCTGAAGGCCGGCACGGTCGACGCCGCCCAGGTCGTGGAGCCGTTCGGCACCTTCATCGGGCAGAACATCGGCGCGCGGGTCATCTGGGACACCTCCCAGGGGCCGACCGCCGACTTCCCGATCGCCGGGTACGCGGCGACCTCGGAGTTCGTCGAGGCCAACCCGAAGACCGTGGCGGCCTTCCAGCGGGCGATGAGCAGGGCCCAGGCGCTGGCCGCCGACCGGGCCAACGTGGTCGCGGCCATCCCCAACTACACCAAGATCCCGGCGTCCGCGGCCGGCAGCCTCGCCATCGGCGTCTTCCCCACCACGCTGGACGCCACCCGGCTCCAGCGCGTCGCCGACAGCATGCGCGAGTACGGCCTGCTCGACACCGACCTCGACGTGCAGAACCTCATCTTCAGCGCGAAATGACCCGGATCCGCCTGCTGCGGGGAGTGATCGGCGTCTGCGCGGTCGCGGCGCTGGCCGAGGCGGCCGCCCGGCTGGGGGCCGTCGACCCGCAGGTCGTCCCGTCGGCCTCCGCCGTCCTGCTCCGCTCCGTCGCGCTGGCGGGGGACCCCGTGTTCCTCGCCGGCCTGGCGGACACGGTCCTGGCCTGGCTGGCCGGGCTGGTGCTGGCGCTGGCGGCGGCGGTCGCCGCGGGCGTGGTGCTCGGCTCGGTGCCCTGGCTCAGCACGCCGAGCCGGATCGTGGTGGAGTTCCTGCGCCCGATCCCCTCGGTGGCCCTCATCCCGCTGGCCATCCTGCTGTTCGGCTCGGAGACCGAGATGAAGATCTCCCTGATCTTCTACGCGGCGACCTGGCCGATCCTGCTCAACACCCTGTACGCGCTGCGCGACGTGGACCCGCTGGCCAAGGAGACGCTGCGCAGCTTCGGCTTCGGGTCGCTGGCCGTACTGTGGCGGGTCTCGCTGCCCAGCGCCGCGCCGTTCGTCGCGACCGGGCTGCGCGTCGCCGCGGGCGTGGCGCTGGTCGTGGTCGTGGGCGCCGAGCTGCTCAGCGGCGGGACGAGCGGCCTGGGCGTCTTCCTCATCGAGGCGGGCAGCGCCGGAGGCGGCACCGACGTGACGCTGGCCGGCGCGGTCTGGGCGGGCGCGTTCGGGCTGGCCGTCAACGCCCTGCTGGTCAGGGCCGAGCGGGGGGCCTTCCACTGGCACTTCGCGCGCACCGGTCAGGCGGCGGGATGAGGGGCCCCGGCACGGCGGCCCGCGGCGCCCGCCGGATGCTCGCCGGGGTGTTCTCCCGGCTGTGGCTCGCGGCCGTGCTGGTCGCGGCGTGGGAGGCGGTCACCCGGGCCGTCCAGGAGAGCTACTTCCCGCCGCCCTCGCAGATCGTCGTCGCGATGCACGAGCTCTGGTTCTCCGGCCCGGCGGGCTCGCTGTTCCTCACCGAGGACGCCCGGGAGGACTTCGGGCACAGCCTCTACAACCTGTTCGGCGGCTGGGTGCTCGCCTGCCTGGCGGGGGTCGTGCTCGGCGTCGCGCTGGGCAGGTCGCGCACGCTGGCCGACTACGTGGAGCCGGTGATCCACTTCGGGCGGGCCGTCCCCCCGCCGACCCTGCTGTCCTTCTACATCGCGGTGTTCAGCCTCGGCACGCCCATGCAGGTGGCGACCATCGTCTCCGGGGTCGTCTGGCCCGTGCTGCTCAACACCATCGACGGCGTGCGCACGGTGGACCGGCTCCAGCTGGACAGCGCCCAGGTGTTCGGCGTGCGGGGGAGCGGGCTGCTGCTGCGCGTGGTCATCCCCGCCGCCATGCCGAAGATCGTGGCGGGCCTGCGGATCAGCCTCGGCATCGCGCTGATCCTCATGGTCCTGTCCGAGCTCGTCGGGAGCACCGCGGGCATCGGGTCCCTGCTCATCGGGGCCCAGCGCAGCTTCGAGCTGCCCGAGATGTGGGCGGGGATCATGCTGCTCGGCGTGCTGGGATACCTGCTCAACGCCGTCTTCGTGACGGTCGAACGGCGGCTGCTCCGGTGGCACCTGAACGTCCGGGAGGCGGCATGAGGGACATGGGGAAGCGGACAGGCGGGTACGGCGGCGCCGCGGGCGCCGCCGGAGGAGGAGACATGATCCCTCGGCGGACATCGGGGAAGCCATGCGCGTACTGATCGCCGGCGGCGGCATCGCAGGACTGTCCACCGCGCTGAGCCTGCACGCCGCGGGCATCGACTGCACGGTCGCCGAGTCGGTCGCGGAGCCGCGCCCGCTCGGCGTCGGCATCAACCTGCAGCCGCACGCGGTGCGCGAGCTGACCGAGCTCGGGCTGGGGGAGGAGCTCGCCGCCCTCGGCGTCGAGATGAACTACCTGACCTTCGCTGACAGGTTCGGCGGGGTGATCCTGCCGCTGCCCCGGGGGAGCCTCGCCGGGTACGCCTGGCCCCAGTACGCCGTGCACCGGGGCGGGCTGCAGATGATGCTGCTGGCCGCGGCGCGCGAGCGCCTGGGCGGTGGCGCGGTCAGGACCGGACTGGCGCTGGAGGACTTCACGCAGGACGCGAGCGGGGTCACCGCGGTGCTGCGCGACGTGCGGACCGGTGCGGTGAGGCGGGAGCGGGTCGACGTGCTCGTGGGCGCGGACGGCATCCACTCCGCCGTGCGCGCCCGTCTGCACCCCACCGCCGGGCCGCTGCTGTGGAACGGCATCCGCATGTGGCGGGGGACGGCCGAGGGCGAGCCCTTCCTCGACGGGGCCACGCAGATCGTGGCCGGCTCCAACCTCTCGGCCAAGTTCGTGGTCTACCCCATCGCGCCGCGGGACGGGGGCCGGGTCCTGATCAACTGGGTGGCCGAGGTGATGGTCGGCGCGCCCGGCCCCGTCACGGGCGCCGACTGGTCCCGCGAGGGCCGGCACCGGGACGTGCTCCCGCACTTCGACGGCTGGCGCTTCCCCTACCTGGACGTGCCCGCCCTCATCACCGCCACGGAGCGCATCCTGGAATACCCCATGGTGGACCGCGACCCCCTCCCGTGGTGGGGGAGGGGACGGGTCACCCTGGTGGGGGACGCGGCGCACCCGATGTACCCGGTGGGCGCCAACGGCGGGTCGCAGGCCGTGCTGGACGCCCGGGTGCTGGCCAGGGAGCTGGCCACGGCGTCCGATCCCGCGGCGGGACTGGCCGCCTACGAGGCGGAGCGGCGGCCGGTCACCGGCGAGCTCGTGCTCGCCCACCGGGAGCTGCCGATGGAGAAGACCATCGCGATGGTCACCGAGCGGGCGCCCGGCGGGTTCGACGACATCGCCGACGTGCTCACCCCGCAGGAGCTGGCGGAGATGGCGGCCGCGCAGCGGCGCATCACCGACACGGACGTCCGGCTGCTCAACGAGCGGCCCTCGTGGAGCGTCCGGGCGCGCCGGCCGGGGACGCCCGGTCCAGGGGAGGAATGACGGGCACCGTTTTCCGGTCCGGATCCGGTGTCCTTTTCCATCGGACCGGATAAGGGAATCCCGGGGTGCCGGCCGGGGCGCGGCCGGAATCGCGGAACGGAGCCGGGATGCGTCGTCCGATATGCGGCCCGCCCGCCGCTTCCCGCGATTGGGACGGCTTTTTCACCCGGTTATGTTGCGGGCCGTACCGCGGGCGCCGGGAATTCCCGGGACCGTTCACGGGCCGCGTGCGCCCGGCCGTATTCCGGCGCGGTTCTCCGGGACGCCCCGCACCGCGGCGGGCGGCCCCGCGGACCCGTCTCGTGGACCCGCCGCCGGACGCCTCCGGCGCCCGGTTTTTCGGAAGTGCTCTTTTTCAGGAAAAGGCCGGAGAAAAGACGGACGGCCGGTGGCGGGGATCCCCGCCACCGGCCGTCCCGGTGCCCGGTCCGGGCGGTGGGGCCCGGTGCCGTCCCGTGCCGCCCGGTGCCGCTCAGACCGGCAGGGCCTCGATGACGCTCGCGCCCCCGGGCAGCTCGACCTGCCGCTCGAAGCGGAGCCCCGCCTTGCCCAGCAGCTCGGTGTACTCGGACGTGCTGCGCTCCAGGCCCTCGCCGAACAGGGCGAGCATCCGCATGTCCACGTCCTTGCTGATGTGCGGCCTGTCGTCGTCCGGGATGACCAGCTCCACCAGCAGCACCCGCCCGTCGGCGGCCATCGCCTCCCTGACGTTGCCCAGGATCCGCACCGCGTCCTCGTCGGACCAGTTGTGGATCACACTGCTCAGCAGGTAGGCGTCCGCCCCGGAGGGCACCGAGGCGAAGAAGTCGCCGGCGACGCATTCGCAGCGGTCTTCAAGACCCGCCGCGGCGAAGAGCTCCCGCGCGCCCGGGACCACGGCCTCCTGGTCGAACAGCACGCCGCGCACGTTTGAATGCGCCTTCAGCACGGCGGCGAGCAGGTGCCCCTTGCCCCCGGCCACGTCGACCAGGGTGCGCACGCCGGAGAAGTCGTACCGGGAGGCCACGGCGTCGGCGAACGGCCGGGACCGGGCCACCATGTAGTCGTCGAACAGCCGCCCGGCGGCCGGGTTGTCCCGCAGGTAGCCGTAGAGCGGGCCGTAGCGCCCGGCGAACGCCGACCGCCCCTCGCGCACGGTCCGCGGGAGCATGCCCATGCCGTACCAGAAGCCCTCCTCGGCGATCATCCGTACGGCGGGCCGCATCGAGTCGGGCACGTCGCTGCGGAGCGCGGCGCCCGCCTCGGTCAGCCCGTACACGCCGGGTCCCTCCACCGCGACGACGCCCATGGAGGCGAGCTGGCGCAGCACTCGGCCGAGCGCGGACGGGTCCGCGCCGCAGCGGGCGGCCAGCTCACCGGTGCTCAGCGGCCCCTCCGCGAGGTGGTCGGCGCAGCCGAGCTCGGCCATCACGGCCAGCGCGGCGAACCGGGAGACCCCGCCGATCGCGTCCCAGATCGGGGCCTGGGGGTCGTTCATTGACAGTCCTCTCTGTGTTCGGACGGCCCGCCGCCTCAGGAGGCCGGGGCCGCCTGGTTCCGCATGCCGCGCACCAGGCGGCCGACCTCGGCGCGCAGGTGCACGAAGTCGGGGTGCTCGCGGGTGGTGATCTGGTCGCGGGGACCGGGCAGGTCGACCCGCAGGTCCCCGACGATCGTGGCGGGGGCCTTGGACAGGACCACGACCCGGTCGCCCACGTAGACGCTCTCGTCGATGTCGTGGGTGATGAGCAGGATGGTCATGTTGTGGTGGCTGCGCACGCGCAGGGTCAGGTCCTCCAGGTCCTCGCGGGTCTGCGCGTCGACCGAGCCGAAGGGCTCGTCCATCAGCAGCAGGGCGGGCCGGTAGGCCAGGGCGCGGGCGATGGAGACGCGCTGCTGCATGCCTCCGGAGAGCTGCCACGGATACTTGGCGGCGGCCCCGTCGAGGCCGACCTGCTCCAGCGCCTCCATGGCCGCCTGCCTGCGCTGCTTCTTGTCCATGTCCTTGCGGCGCAGCGGCAGGGAGACGTTGTCGGCCACGGACATCCAGGGGAACAGGGAGCGGCTGTAGTCCTGGAAGACCACGGCCAGGTCGTCCGGGGTGCGCTCGACGGGGGAGCCGTTCAGCACCACCCTCCCGCCGGTCGGCCGGAGCAGCCCGGCGATGGAGCGCAGCAGGGTGGACTTGCCGCACCCCGAGGGGCCGACGATGCACACCAGCTCGCCCTCGGCGACCTTCAGGTCGATGCCGCCGAGAGCGTGGTGGGCACCCGGCCCGGTGCCGTAGGTGTGGGTCAGGTTCGAGATCTCAAGCACGGCGGGTCCTCAGATTGTCTGCTTGGCGGCCCGGTGCCAGGACAGCAGGCGCCGCTCGACCAGCAGGAAGGCCGAGTTGAACGCGTATCCCAGGACACCCAGGACCACGATGGTCCCCCACACGCCGGGCAGGTCGAAAGACCTCTGGGCGTCGAGGAGCTGGAAGCCGATCCCGTTGGTGCTGCCCACCAGTTCGGAGATGACCATCAGGATCAGCGCCAGGGAGAGGCTGAGCCGCAGGCCCGCGAAGATCTTGGGCAGTGCGGCGGGCAGGATGATCCGCACCAGCCGCTGCCCCCGGGACATCCCGAAGACCTGGGCGGTCTCCAGGTGCAGCCGGTCGACGTGGCGGGCTCCGTCGCCGGAGTTGAGCAGGATCGGCCAGACGATGCCGAAGGCGATCGTGGCGACCTGCATCTGCGTGCCGGCGGCGAACAGGGCGAGGAAGAAGGGCAGCAGGGCGGGGGGCGGGATGGCCCTGCCGAACTCGATGATCGGCTCCACGAAGCGGGAGAGCAGCGCGGAGCGGCCCAGCACGAGACCGAGGGAGATGCCGACCGCGGCGGCGAGCAGCCACCCGGCGAAGATCCGGCCGATGCTGGTCGGGATGTTGTCCAGGGCCGCGTCGGTGAGCCAGAGCCGCTCGGCCGGGCCGGAGAACCACATCTCGTGCATGCGGGCCGCGATCTCGGTGGGCGGGGGGAAGAAGTTGTCGTCCGCGGCGCGGGTGACGGCCTCCCACGCCACCAGCGCCACGGGGATCGTCCAGAGGCGGCCGAGCGCGCGCAGGAACCGTTTCACCGGGCGCCCTCCGTCCGGGCGAGGTGCCAGTGGAACAGCCGCCGCTCCACCAGCGTGAACAGCAGGTTGGACAGCACGCCGATCGCCCCCGCCCAGATGGTGGCGGCGACGATGTACTCCAGGGCGTCCGGGCTGCTGCCGGCCTCGATGATGAACGTGCCGATGCCGCTGGCGCCGCCCGCGAGCAGCTCGGCGCTGACCGCCAGGATGAGCGCGACCGCGGCGGCCAGCCGTACGCCGGTGGCGATGAACGGCGCGGTGCTGGGCAGCGAGACCCGCCACAGCACGGCCAGCGGCCCGAAGCCGAAGCTGCGCAGCGTCTCCTTGGCCACCGGGTCCACGTCCTTGAGGCCGTACATCGTGTTGATCAGGACCGGCCACGAGGCGGCGTAGACGATCACCGCGATCTTCATCTCGAACCTGTCGGAGAACAGCAGCAGGGCCAGCGGGATCAGCGCGACGGAGGGGATGGGGCGGAGGAACTCCAGGATGGGGCGGAGCGCCGCCTCCACGCGGGGCAGGGTGCCGAGCGCGAAGCCCGCGGGCACGGCGACCAGCACGGTGAGCAGCAGGCCGGCGGCCCAGGCGCCCAGCGTCGAGGCGACGTCGGCGAGGAACTCCCCGTCCGCCGCGAGCGCCGCCGCGCGGCCGGCGATCGTGGAGGCCAGGGGGAAGACGACGGGGTCGATGAGCCCGGTCCGCCCGGCGAGTTCCGCGACGCAGAACAGCCCTGCGACGCCGGCGGCGCCGCAGAGCAGTCTGCTGTCGAGCAGGGAGCGTCCCCTCATCAGCCGGCGGTGGCCGGGAGGAGGGACTTGGCCTCGATCGGGCTCTTCAGGTAGCCCTGCTCCACCATCAGGTCGGCCACCCGCTGCAGGCGGGTCTCGTCGAGGCTGGTGGGGAAGGCGCCGAGCGTGATGACGGCGGCGGTGGCGGCGTCGATCTTGGTGTAGGTCGGCAGGATCTCCTCCACGGCCTTGCGGTCGGAGGCGGCGATCTGCTGGGCCTTGCCGACCGCGCGCTGGAAGGCGGCGACGGTCTTGGGGTTCTCGTTGGCGAACTCCTCGGTCACGATGACGCCCGCGATGGCGAAGTCCGCGGTGGGGCCGGTCATCGTGTCGGCCAGCTTCCGGGCGCCGAGCTTCGTCGCCGCGGCGGTCAGGTGCGGCTCGGTCATCCAGGCCGCGTCGACGACGCCCTGCTCCAGCTTGCCCCCCATGTCGGGGAAGGGGAACTCCATGAACTGCACGTCGTCGGCGGTGAGGCCGTGGGTCTTCAGGACCGAGGTGACCGCCAGGGTGCCGATGTTCTTGAGGCTGTTGACCGCGATCTTCTTGCCCTTGAGGTCGGCCGGGGTCTTGATCGGCGAGTCCTTCGGGACCATGAGGTTGAAGGAGTCCGGCGTCGACTGGTACAGGTCGGAGATGATCTTCATCTTGTTGCCGGCCGCGGTGGCGAGGAAGGCCGAGACGTAGTTGGTCTGCGTCGCGTCCAGCGTGCCGCCGATCAGGCTCTGCTGCGCCTGGGCGCCGCCCTGGATGGTCTCGATCTTCACGGTGAGGCCCTCCTCGGCGAAGAAGCCCCGCTTGTTGGCGATGTAGAGGGCGGCGGAGTCCGGGATGGGCAGCGCGCCGATGGTGAGCTGCGTCTTCTCCAGCCCGCCTGCGCCGCCGGTCGCGGCGGCGGTGGTCTCCGAGTCCGAGCCGCCGCAGGCGGTGAGGGCGAGCATGGCGGCGAACCCCGCGACGAGGGCCCTGCTCGCGAGTCCGAACCTCATTGAGGTCTCCTTAACTGCGTTGATCCGCCTGGCGGGACTCGCCTGGATCGGGCGACGTTGGAGAGGGTCCCGTGAGGCAGGTGATCAAGGGGGATGTCGATCGCGGATCAGAGTAGCGGAGAGGAATGACCAAATAACAAATATCGGTCCATAAGGGCAAACAGGACATAAATGTGCTTTTTGACGCTCCGTGTGACGGTCGCCGAGGTTTGTCGTGGGTTACGGGGAGCGACCACAGAAAGGAGACTTTCACCTTTTTGTCGGACTTTCTGTGACGGAGCGGAGAGATCTAGACGGAGAGTTACTGTCCGATTGTGGGGACACTGTGCCTGTTACTGGTAACTCGTAACTTATGCACCGTTGGCCGAACTCATCCGGCTGTGCTCCAATAACTGCTACCCCATGGATGCGTCGGCGTCACATGCCCACCAATCGCCCGTGACGCGATCCCCCCTCTAAGCAGACGATCCGAGGAGAGGCAGCGGAGGCCAGTGAGGACAGCGTCAATCCCCAGCGAACGCGAATCGAGGCCTGCCGCAGCCTCGCTCTCCGACGCTCAGGGGGCACCGCCGCAGGGCGAACGGGCCGCGGGCCCCGACGCCGGCGCGAGAAGAGCCGGCAGGCTGGCCCTGCGCAACTGGCGCGTGCGGTCGCGGCTGATCGCGCTCATCGCCATCCCGACCATGGCCGCCCTCGTCCTGGGCGGTCTGCGGACGGTCTCCTCGCTCGGCACGGCCGCCGAGTACGAGCGGGTGCGCACCGCCGCCGAACTCGCCGCCGACCTCAGCGCGCTGGCGCACGAGCTGGAGGAGGAGCGCGACCTGTCCGCGCGCTTCGTGGCGCAGGGCCGCCCCTCCGCCGGCCTGGCCAGGCTGGAGGAGCAGCACGAGGCCGTCGACCGGCTGGCCGGCGCGGTCGGCGACCGCATCGACCTCATCCTCGGCGGCGACCAGGCCGAGGACTTCGGCGACCGGGGCAGGACCGAGCTCACCCAGATCCGCAACCGCGTCGACGAGCTCAAGAGCATGCGGGCCACCGCCGCCGAGACGCAGCTGCCCGCCCTGCCCACCGTCGACATGTACTCCCAGACGATGGACAACCTGCTGGCCCTGCACGACGAGATCGTCCAGGGTGTCGCGGACCAGACCCTGACCGGCGGCGCGAACGCGTTCGCCGCGCTGGCCAGGGCCAAGGAGAAGGCGTCCAGGGAGCGGGCGATCCTCGCCGTCGCCCTCGCCGAGCGCACGTTCACCGCCGAGGGCCTCGACGCCTTCCTCGCCGCCCGCGCCCAGCGCGACAGCGAGCTCGCCGCCTTCCTGAGCGAGGCGACCGTCGCCCAGCGCCAGCTGTTCGACGACACCGTCAGCAGCCAGAAGAAGGACCGCGCGGAGTCCATGCGGCTGCGCGCCCTGGTCCTGGCCAACCAGGGAGCCCCGCTCCTGCGCGTGGACGTCTCCCGGGCCAGGGGCGGCGACCAGACCACCTGGTTCGACGCCGCCACCGACGTCGTCGAGCGCATGCGCGAGGTCGAGAAGGAGATCGCCGACGCGGTCATCGCGCGGAGCCGGTCCCTGCAGGAGACGGAGCAGCGCGGCGCGCTGATCGCGGCCGGGCTCACCGTCCTGCTCCTGCTGGCGGTGCTCGCCGTCACCGCGGTCATGGCCCGCTCGCTGGTCAAGCCGCTGCGCAGGCTGCGCACCGAGGCGCTGTCCATCGCCGGCGAGCGCCTGCCGGAGACCGTGCAGAGCATGCGCGAGCGGGGCGAGGTCACCTCCGTGGAGGTCCGGCCGATCGGCGTCGTCTCCTCCGACGAGATCGGCGAGGTGGCCCGGGCCTTCGACGAGGTCCACCGCGAGGCCGTACGGCTGGCGGGCGAGGAGGCGACGCTGCGCAGCAACGTCAACGCGATGTTCGTCAACCTCTCCCGCCGCAGCCAGACCCTGGTGGAGCGCCAGCTGGCGCTCATCGAGAGCCTGGAGCAGGGCGAGCAGGACGAGGCCCGCCTCGGCAGCCTGTTCCGGCTGGACCACCTGGCCACCCGCATGCGCCGCAACTCCGAGAACCTCCTGGTCCTCGCCGGCCAGGAGCCCGCGCGCCGGTGGAGCCAGCCGGTCCCGCTGATCGACGTGGTGCGCGCCTCGCTGTCGGAGGTCGAGAACTACGAGCGGGTGGAGCTGCGGATCTCCGGCGGCGTCTCCGTGGCCGGCACCTCGGTCAACGACGTCGTCCACCTCATCGCCGAGCTCGTCGAGAACGCGATCTCCTTCTCCCCGCGGGAGACGAAGGTCATCGTCTCGAGCAACCGCATCGACGGCGGCGGAGTGATGGTCTCGGTCACCGACATGGGCATCGGCATGACCGGTGAGGAGCTCGCGCAGGCGAACCACCGGCTGGCCAACCCGCCGGTGGTGGACGTGTCCGTCTCCCGCCGGATGGGCCTGTTCGTGGTCGGCCGCCTGGCGCTGCGCCACGGCATCCGGGTGCAGCTCCGGCAGCAGGACAGCGGCGGCCTGACCGCGATGGTGCTCCTGCCCGAGAGCCTGCTCACCACCGTCGGCACCCCCGCGATGCCGGGCATGTCCGCCTCGTACAGCGGGGACTGGGGCGGGCAGGCGCCCTCCGTGCCGTCCCTGCCCTCGATGGACGCGCCGCCGGTGCTGACCAGCCCGGTCGCGCTGGACGCCTCCCGGCCCGCCTTCGCCTCCTTCGAGGCCGCCCAGCAGGCGTTCAACTCCTTCGACGCGGGAGCGTCGCGGTTCAACTCCTTCGACGCCTCGCACTCCTCCTTCGCCAGCGGGCACTTCGGCCGGGCGCCGGTCGACACCCCCTGGCCCGGGCAGGTGCCGGCGCCCGACCCGGGCCCGTCCTGGCCGAGCGTCTCCGCCGACGAGCCCGGCCCCTGGTCGGGCGTCCCCGCGCACGGGGACGCCGGCGGGTGGCCGCAGCCGCAGCGGGAGCCGGCCGCGGGGGCGCGCCCCCGCGGCGGACCCGGCGCCGAGGCCGACAGCACGGGCCCGCTACCGGTGGTGCGCGAGCCCTCCCCGATGGAGGAGGCGCGGGAGGAGTTCCTGCCGATCTTCGCGGCGGTGGAGTCCGACTGGTTCAGGAAGGCCGAGCCGGTCAAGCCGGCCTCCCCGCCGCCCGCCTCGGAGCCCGGCGAGGACCTGCAGGAGACCGCCTCGATCCGGCCGCCCGAGGACACCTGGTCCTCACCGGCGGACGCCGGCTGGCAGGCGGCCCGGGCGGCGAGCGAGCCGACGCTCGGCGGGCTCACCGGCGCGGGCCTGCCCAAGCGGGTCCCCAAGGCCAACCTGGTGCCCGGCTCGGCCCCGTCCGCGTCCGCGGCGCCGGCCGCCCCGCAGGCCCCCGCCCCGCGCCCGTCCGTCTCCCCGGAGGCGGTGCGCAACCGGCTGGCCAGCTTCCAGCAGGGAGTGCGGCAGGGCCGGGCGGTGACCAGGGGAGAGGCGACCGAGGCGGACACGTATCCCCGCTTCGGCGGCGACGCCGAAGGAAGCAAGGAGGAGCGGTGAGCGAGCTCATCACGATCGCTGAGGAGGACCACCGGTGCGCGAACTGAGCCAGGCCGCTCGGGGGGTCAACTGGCTGATCACCGACTTCGTGAACAACGTCCCCGGCGTTGCGCACGCGGTCGTGGTGTCGGCGGACGGCCTGCCGTTGGCGTTCTCGGACGGGTTCCCCCGGGACCGGGCGGACCAGCTGGCCGCGGTCGCGGCCGGGCTGCTCAGCCTGACCCAGGGGGCGTCCCGGGTCTTCGAGGGCGGCGCGGTCACCCAGACCGTGGTGGAGATGCAGCGCGGGCTGCTCCTCCTCATGTCGATCAGCGACGGCTCCTGCCTGGCCGTACTGGCCTCCCCCGAGTGCGACATGGGCCTGGTGGCCTACCAGATGACCCTGCTCGTCGAGCGGGCCGGACAGGTGCTGACGCCCGCCGTGCGGGCCGAACTCCAGGCCTCCCACCCCCGGTGACGACCCACGAGGGCGCGCCGGAGCGAACTTCCCCTTCCGGAGCCCGAAGGAGCCCGCGAATGAGAGACGAGGGAAGAGAACGGTCGGCAGCATCCGTGCCGCGGCGCGTCGGCGCCGCGGCGGACACCGCGCGAGGAGGACGCCGTGGCAGGGCACGGCTGGCCAGGTGAGGGCGACCCGCTAGGCGGGCCGCCCTACCAGTCGATGGACGACGTCCGCATGCAGCAGGGTGTCCCGCCGCACCACGCGCCGCAGGGGATGCCCGGGCACCCGGGGACTCCCGCGCCGCACCACATGCCGCCCGGCGCGCCCGGGCACCAGGCGCCGCAGGGGATGCCCCCGCACCACCTGCAGCCGCCGCCGGCGGAGCAGAGCTCCCTGGTCCGCCCCTACGCCGTGACCGGGGGGCGCACCGCCCCCCGGACGCAGCTCGCCATGGAGGCCCTGGTCTCCTCGGCGACGTCGACTCATCATGATCTATCCACCCGCACTCCGGAGTATCAGGCGATCAGCGCCCTGTGCCGGCAAGTGCGTTCGGTCGCTGAGATCTCCGCGATGCTCCGCATCCCCCTGGGGGTCACCCGGATCCTGGTCGCCGACATGGCGGCGGAGGGTCTGGTCCAGCTGCACCAGCCGCAGCTGAACGCGGGCAAGCCGGATCTCAACCTCCTGGAAAGGGTGCTCAGTGGACTTCGCAGGCTCTAGCCGAGGCAGCGGCCTCACCTCGACCAAGATCGTCGTCGCCGGCGGCTTCGGCGTCGGCAAGACGACGTTCGTGGGCGCGGTGTCGGAGATCCTCCCGCTGACCACGGAGGCGGTGATGACCGACGCCAGCGCCGGCATCGACGACGTCGGGCTCACCCCCAACAAGACCACGACCACCGTGGCGATGGACTTCGGCCGGGTCTCCCTGGACCGGGACCTGATCCTGTACCTGTTCGGCACGCCCGGGCAGCACCGGTTCTGGTTCATGTGGGACGACCTGGTCCGCGGCGCCATCGGGGCGGTCGTGCTGGTCGACACCCGCCGCCTGGCCGACAGCTTCCCCGCCATCGACTACTTCGAGGAGGCCAAGCTCCCCTTCGTGGTCGCGCTCAACGGCTGGGACGGGCAGTACCCGCACGGCGAGGAGGAGGTGCGCGAGGCGCTGACGCTCGCTCCGGACATCCCGATCTCGCGGACCGACGCGCGCTCGCGCGACGCGGTGAAGGCCACCCTCATCACGCTGGTCGAGCACGCCCTGACCATGCGGATGGCGGTCCCCGGCTGGGGCCGCTAGGGGGAAGGGCGGCGCGGCGCCCCCCTCCGCCGCGGGCGCCCGGTGGCCTCTCACCGGGCGCCGGGGCGGCCGCCAGCGGATAGGCTGGGAGGTCGAGTCGCAGACCTGTAGCGCAGAGGCTGGCCAATCACGTGTTCGAGACGCTTTCCGACCGGCTCACATCGGTCTTCTCCTCCCTCCGATCCAAGGGTCGGCTCTCCGACGCCGACATCGACGCCACGTGTCGCGAGATCCGCATCGCGTTGCTCGAGGCGGACGTCGCCCTGCCCGTGGTCAAGACGTTCGTCGCCCAGGTCAAGGAGCGCGCCCGCGGCGCCGAGGTCTCCCAGGCGCTGAACCCCGCCCAGCAGGTCGTCAAGATCGTCAACGACGAGCTGATCGAGGTCCTCGGCGGCGAGACGCGCCGGCTCCGCTTCGCGAAGAACCCGCCGACCGTCATCATGCTCGCCGGCCTCCAGGGCGCGGGCAAGACCACCCTGGCGGGCAAGCTCGCGCGCTGGCTGCGGGAGCAGAACCACACCCCGCTGCTGGTCGCCGCCGACCTCCAGCGCCCCAACGCGGTCCAGCAGCTGTCGGTCGTGGCCGAGCGGGCGGGCGTGGCGGTCTACGCCCCCGAGCCCGGCAACGGCGTCGGCGACCCGGTCGCCGTGGCGCGGCAGTCGATCGACCACGCCCGGCGGCAGCAGCACGACATCGTCATCATCGACACCGCGGGCCGGCTCGGCATCGACCAGGAGATGATGAAGCAGGCCGCGGACATCCGCGACGCGGTCTCGCCGGACGAGGTCCTGTTCGTCGTCGACGCCATGATCGGCCAGGACGCGGTCTCCACCGCCCAGGCCTTCATGGACGGCGTCGGCTTCGACGGGGTCGTGCTCACCAAGCTCGACGGCGACGCGCGGGGCGGCGCCGCGCTCTCGGTCCGGCACATCACCGGCAAGCCGATCATGTTCGCGTCCACCGGCGAGAAGCTCGAGGACTTCGACGCCTTCCACCCGGACCGGATGGCCTCCCGCATCCTCGACATGGGTGACATCCTCACCCTGATCGAGCAGGCGCAGAAGACCTTCGACGAGCAGGAAGCC
Source organism: Planomonospora alba (assembly GCF_039534085.1). Taxonomy (NCBI): domain Bacteria; kingdom Bacillati; phylum Actinomycetota; class Actinomycetes; order Streptosporangiales; family Streptosporangiaceae; genus Planomonospora; species Planomonospora alba. The sequence goes on along the minus strand of NZ_BAAAUT010000002.1, from coordinate 63,657 downwards.
GCCCGGATGGCGGGCAAGCTCACCTCGGGCGAGGGCTTCACCCTGGAGGACTTCCTCGAGCAGATGATGATGGTCCGCAGGATGGGCCCCATCAAGAACCTGCTCGGCATGATGCCCGGCATGGGGCAGATGCGCGACCAGCTCAACCAGGTCGACGACCGCGACCTGGACCGCATCGCCGCGATCATCCGCTCGATGACCCCGGCCGAGCGGCAGGACCCGAAGATCATCAAGGGGTCGCGCCGCGAGCGCATCGCCCGGGGATCCGGCGTCACGGTGACCGAGGTGAACAACCTGGTCGTCCGCTTCTTCGAGGCCCAGAAGATGATGAAGCGCATGGCCGGCGGCATGGGCATCCCGGGCATGCCGGGCGGGCGCAAGGCCGCCAAGGCGGCGCAGAAGAAGGCCGCCAAGGGCCGCCGGGTGAGCGGCGACCCGCGCAAGGCCGCGCTCGGCAAGGGCGGGGCGGGCAAGACCGGGGCGGGCGCGGCGCCCGGCACGGGCGCCCTCGGCAACCTCGGCGCGGGCCAGCTCCCGCCGGGCCTGGAGCTCCCGCCGGGCTTCGACCCCTCGAAGTTCAAGTTCCCGGGGCAGTGATGAGCGGCGACGACGACGGCAGGTTCTTCGAGCGCGCCCGCTGGATCTGGGCGGTCATCATCGTGGGCTTCATCGCCGTCGCGGTGCTGGAGCTGCTGGGCGTGCGGCCCAGGTGACCCGCGGCGCGGGCGCCCGCACGGCGGCGCCCGCACCGGGACTTGCCCGTTTCCGTACGCGGAGGACGGCGCGAGTTGGCCGGGCACCCCCATATGTCTGGCACAATTGCATGTTGGAACATCGTGGCCACGCGGGCGCCCTCTAACCCCCGCCGGTCGCGCCTGTCCCTGTAGCGGCCGGCTCCTCGCGCCCCACTCGATGAGACGCCGCTCACCCACGCTCTAATGCAGGAGAGACCACACCAGTGGCAGTCAAGATCAAGCTCAAGCGGCTCGGCATGATCCGCAACGCGCAGTACCGTGTCGTCGTCGCCGACAGCCGCACCAAGCGTGACGGTCGGGCGATCGAGGAGATCGGTCTGTACCACCCGAAGGAGAACCCTTCGCGCATCGAGATCGACGCCGAGCGGGCGGCCTACTGGCTGGGTGTCGGCGCGCAGCCGACCGAGCCGGTGCTGAAGCTCCTCAAGATCACCGGTGACTGGCAGAAGTTCAAGGGCGAGCCCGCCCCGGCGCCGAAGCTGGTCGCCGAGCCCAAGCCGGACCGCCACGCCGCCTACGAGGCCGCCGCCAAGGAGGCGCTGTCCCTCGAGGCCGCCACCACGCCGAAGAAGCAGGCCAAGAAGGCCCCCAAGGCCGACGAGGCCGCCGAGGCCCCGACCGCCGCCGAGGAGAAGCCGGAAGGCGAGGCCTGAGATGCTCGAGGAGGCCCTCGAGCACCTGGTGAAGGGCATCGTCGAGCATCCCGGCGACATCCAGGTTCGCGCCCGCCGCATCCGCAGCGGACGTGTGCTTGAGGTCCGGGTCCACCCTGAGGACCTGGGCAAGGTCATCGGCAGGGGCGGCCGTACGGCGAAGGCGCTGCGCACCGTCGTGAACGCCCTCGGCGACGGCAAGTACATCCGGGTCGACCTGCTCGACCTGGACGAACCCCGCTAGGCCCCGGCCGACGCGAGATCCATCGAGCGAACGGGCCACCCACCGGTGTGGGTGGCCCGTCTGCTTTCTTTCGACACGACATCCAGGAGGCGGCGTGCAGCTCGTCGTAGGCCGGATCGGCCGCCCGCACGGACTCCGCGGCGAGGTGACCGTGGAGGTGCGCACCGACGACCCGGAGGGGCGGTTCGCCCCCGGGTCGCGGCTCTCCACCGACCCCGCGTCCGCCGGCCCGCTCGTCGTCGCCTCCCGGCGCTGGCACTCCGGGATCCTGCTGGTCGGATTCGAGGGCGTGGACGACCGCGAGGGGGCCGAGGCGCTCCGCGGCACCATGCTGGTCCTCGACTCGGCGGACATCCCCCCGCCTGCGGACCCGGACGAGTTCCACGACCACCAGCTCATCGGGCTGACCGTCGTCACCCCCGACGGGGAGCGGGCGGGCGAGGTGGCCGACGTGCTCCACCACGGCCAGGACCTGCTGGTCGTACGGCGCGGCGACGCGGAGGTCTACGTGCCGTTCGTCAAGGCGCTCGTCCCGGAGGTCGACCTGGAGGCGGGGACGCTGCTGGTGGACGCGCCGCCGGGCCTGCTGGACCCCGACCAGATGGTCTGACATGCGCATCGACATCATCTCGATCTTCCCCGAGTACTTCGCCCCGCTCGACGTCTCCCTCATCGGAAAGGCCCGCGAGCGCGGCATCCTCGACGTCCGCCTGCACCAGCTCCGCGACTGGACGCACGACGTGCACCGCACCGTGGACGACACCCCCTACGGCGGCGGCCCCGGCATGGTCATGAAGCCCGACCCGTGGGGCGAGGCCATCGACGACGTCCTGGCCGCCGACCCGCGGGCCCGTCCCCGGATCGTCGTGCCGACCCCCAGCGGGGTGCCCTTCACCCAGCGGCTCGCGATGGAGTACGCCGCCGAGCCCTGGCTGCTGTTCACCCCCGCCCGCTACGAGGGCATCGACTCGCGCGTCATGGCCGAGTACGGCTCCCGCCTGCGGGTGGACGAGGTCAGCATCGGCGACTACGTGCTCGCCGGGGGCGAGGCGGCGGTGCTGGTGATGGTCGAGGCCGTGGGAAGGCTGCTCCCCGGGGTGCTGGGCAACGCGCACTCGGCCGTGGACGACTCGTTCGCGCCCGGGACCATGGAGAACCTGCTCGAAGGCCCGGTCTACACCAAGCCGCCCGAGTGGCGGGGCCACCGGGTGCCGGAGATCCTGGTCTCCGGCCACCACGGCAGGATCGCCCGGTGGCGCCGGGACGAGGCGCTCCGCCGTACCGCGCGGAACCGTCCCGAGCTGCTCGCGGGGCTCGACCCGGAACGGCTGGACAGGCGCGACCGCGAGGTCCTGGAGGAGCTCGGATTTCCGGTGGGCCGCGAAAATATGGCACACTGAATCCTTGCCGCCGACTGCCCGCAGACCGGCGCGCTCCGCCGGGCCGCAGCGCCCGGCGTCACGACCGACACATCAGTCCAGCACGTGCGTCCATCTCGACGCCGCTCCGCCGCGGCCGGATGGACCTCCGCGTGCTCGCGTAAACGAGGTATCACCACCATGCACCCGCTGATCGCCGAGCTCGAGAAGACCACGCTCCGCAGCGACGTTCCGGACTTCCGCCCCGGCGACACGCTCGAAGTCCACGTCCGAGTGATCGAGGGCAACCGGTCCCGTATCCAGGTCTTCAAGGGCTTCGTCCTGCGCCGCCAGCGCGGTGGTGCCCGTGAGACCTTCACCGTCCGCAAGATCAGCTACGGCGTCGGCGTCGAGCGCACCTTCCCGGTCCACAGCCCGGTCATCGAGAAGATCACCGTCGTGACCCGCGGTGACGTCCGGCGCGCCAAGCTCTACTACATGCGCGACCTGCGCGGCAAGGCCGCCCGCATCCGCGAGAAGCGCTAGCCGCCCGCGGCGGGTGCCGCACCGTCCCGGCCCGCCTCCCCGTGGGGGAGGCGGGCCGCTCGCGTGCGGACCCCGCCGGGCCGGGGCCTTCGGGACCTGCCGGGACACATGAAGACGAACCAACGCTGATGCAATCAGGAGCAGTCCTTAACCGCGGCCTCGACCACTGTGCCTCCGCCATCATCTAGGCTCGTCAGCGATGACTAGCGAGGACCGGGCATACGGCGCGCCTGCGCGCCGGCCTGCCGAGGACGAGGTGGACGTGGTCGCGGAAGACACCGAGAAGACCGCCAAGGGCGGCAAGGACAAGAAGAAAGGCTCCTTCTGGAAGGAGCTGCCCGTCCTGGTCGTCGTCGCTCTGGTGCTCGCGCTCGTAATCAAGACCTTCATCGTCCAGGCGTTCTACATCCCGTCGGAGTCGATGGAGAACACCCTGCTGAAGAACGACCGGGTCCTGGTCAACAAGCTCGTCTACCACGTCCGCGACATCGAGCGCGGTGACGTGGTGGTCTTCTCGGGGGTGGACTCCTGGGACGGCGAGGTGCAGATCGAGGAGCCGTCCAACGCGTTCGCGGCCTTCTTCCGCTGGGTCGGCACCGCCTTCGGCGTGGTCCCCGGCGAGAAGGACTACATCAAGCGCGTCATCGGCGTCCCCGGGGACGTCGTGAAGTGCTGCGACAAGCAGGGCCGCGTCACGGTCAACGGCGTGGCGCTCGACGAGAGCGAATACCTCTACCCGAACGACCTGCCCTCCCGGGAGCCCTTCGAGATCAAGGTGCCGGAGGGGCGCCTGTGGGTCATGGGCGACCACCGCAGCGTCTCCCTGGACTCCCGCGAGCACCAGGGCGACCCGGGCGGCGGGACGATCCCGATCGACCAGGTGATCGGCCGCGCCTTCGTCATCGTCTGGCCCTTCTCCAGGGCCACCACTCTCCCCATCCCCGACACGTTCAGCCAGCCGGCGCTGAAGGCCGCCGCCGCCGCCACCGGGGCCACCCCGCTGCTGGCAGGGTTCGCGGGGGCCGTACCGCTGGTGCTGTGGCGTCGTCGCCGGCTTTCGAGGCGGTAGCCGTATCCCATGACCGTTGAATCTGACAACGACAGCAGGCAGGACGAGCCCTCCCGCAAGAAGGGGGGGAGCCTGCGCGAGACACTGCTCCTGCTGGTCTCCGGAGTCGTCGCCGCACTGCTGCTGCAGGCCTTCGTCTTCCAGTCCTTCTGGATCCCGTCGGAGTCGATGGAGGAAACCCTGCTCGAAGGCGACCGGGTGGTCGTCAACAAGCTGCACGGTGAGACCGAGCGCGGCGACGTGGTGGTCTTCAAGGGATGGAACGGCGAGGACACCATCAAGCGGGTGATCGCGGTCGGCGGTGACACCGTCAAGTGCTGCGACGCACAGGGCCGGATCACCGTGAACGGCGTGCCGATCGAGGAGAAGGACTACCTCCACCCGGACGACCTCCCCTCGGGGGACGAGTTCGAGAAGGTGGTCCCGCAGGGGCGCCTGTGGCTCATGGGCGACCACCGCTCCGCCTCCCAGGACTCCCGGAGCTGGGAGGAGCACGAGGGCGACGGCACGATCTCCGAGGACGACGTGATCGGCCGGGCCTTCGCGATCTACTGGCCGTTCTCGCGGGCGGCGATCCTGGAGACGCCGGAGACGTTCGCCCGGGCGTTTCCCCGGCACGGATAGCGGCACACTCTCCGGGAGGGCGCGAGGGGCCCGTCCGGAGAGGGGCGATGGGCGACAATGAAGTGGGGGCCGACCCCGCCCGACCGGGTGGGCCGGAAGGGCGTGTGACAGGAGGACCGGCATGAGCGCAGAGGATCTCGAGAAGTACGAGACCGAGATGGAGCTGCAGCTTTACCGCGAGTACCGCGACGTCGTCGGCCTGTTCACCTACGTCGTGGAGACCGAGCGGCGCTTCTATCTCACCAACTCCGTCGACCTGGATGTCCGCACCGCGGAGAACGGCGACGTGTTCTTCGACGTGAAGATGCAGGACGCCTGGGTCTGGGACATGTACCGGCCGGCGAGGTTCGTCAAGAACGTCCGCGTGGTCACCTTCAAGGACGTCAACGTCGAGGAGCTGGCCAAGTCCGATCTGGAGATGCCCAAGGAGGGCTTCTCCGGCTGAGGACTCCATCGCCGTGCCTGCGCGGGTCCGGCCCGGAGGACTCCCGCCGGCCGGGCCGCCGTCCCGCCGGACGCCCCGCGCCGGGCTTTCTCCACAGGCGTCCCGCGACCTCGGCCGGGTGTCCACAGAAGCGGATTCGGGTCGTCGGTGACGGCGTGAGCTGAGCGAAGGTCGGGAACCGGAGGTGGTTCCATGGCCGCGAAGGACGAGCTCGGCAGGCGCGGTGAGCAGGTCGCCGTCGACTACCTGCTGGCACACGGCATGCAGATCCTGGATCGCAACTGGCGGTGCCCGGACGGTGAGATCGACGTGGTCGCCCGGGACGGGCGGGTCCTCGTCGTGGTGGAGGTGAAGACCCGCTCGGGCAGGACCCACGGCACGGCTTTCGAGGCGGTGACCGGGGCGAAGCTCGCCCGACTGCGCGGGCTCGCCGGCCGGTGGCTGGGCGGGCGGTGCGAGCGGTTCGACTCGGTCCGGATCGACGTGGTGGCGCTGGAGCGGTTCGCCGGCGAGTTCGTCATCCGCCACGAGCGGGGGGTGTGCTAGATGCCCCTCCACCCGCGGGAGACCTCCGGGCCGCCGTGGATCCCCTGCTCCGCGCGGCGACTGCGCGAGACCTCCGCGACCGCGGGTGCGCTCCCGGCCCCGGCCGGGCCCGCGCGGGGGTGGTCCGGGTGACCGTCGCACGCACGCGCTGCGTCTGCCTGGTGGGCGTGACCGGGCACGTGGTCGACGTCGAGGCCGATGTCGGCAGCGGCGTGGCCGGCACGCACCTCATCGGCATGCTCGACACCGCGCTGAGCGAGGCGCGCGACCGGGTCCGTTCGGCGGTGGTCAACAGCCGCCACGCCTGGCCCGACGCGCGGATCACCATCAGCCTGTTCCCGGCCAGCCTGCCCAAGCGGGGCAGCATGTTCGACCTGGCGATCGCGGTGGCGCTGCTCGCGGCCGCGGGCGCGGTGCCCAGGGACCGGGTCGCTGCGCTGTTCTTCCTCGGGGAGCTGGGCCTCGACGGGTCGATCCGGTCCGTGCGGGGCGTGCTCCCCGCCGTGCTGGCGGCGGCGGGCGCGGGTGCCCGCACGGTCGTCGTGCCGGCGGGCAACGCGGCCGAGGCCGGGCTGGTGCGGGAGATGACCGTGATCCCGGCCTCCACCCTCGGCGACCTGGTGGGCTGGCTGCGCGGTGACGGTCCCGCCCGTCCGCTGCCGTCCCCGTCCCGGGGGACGCCGGACGCGGGGACGCCCGCAGCCGGAGCACTCGCCTCGGCGACGCCGGGTTCCGCATGGCCCGCCTCCGGCGGTCCGGGCTCCGGGGCGTGCCGCTCCGGTCCGGACGGCGGGGCCGCGGGTCCGGGCGGGCCGGGCGCACCCGGTGCGCCCGGGAGCGGTGGGGCGGGCCCTGACTTGAGCGACGTGGCCGGTCAGCCGTTCGCGCGCCGCGCCCTGGAGATCTGCGCTGCGGGGGGCCACAACCTCTGGATGCTGGGGCCGCCGGGGACCGGCAAGACGATGCTCGCCGAGCGGCTGCCCACGCTGCTGCCGCCCCTGGAGCACGACCAGGCACTGGAGGTGACGGCGATCCACTCGGTGGCCGGGAGGCTCCCGGCCGACAGGCCGCTGCTGACCCGCCCGCCCTTCGTGGCGCCCCACCACACGGCGACCATCGCGGCGGTCGTCGGCGGCGGCAGCGGGGCGATCCGGCCGGGGGCCGCCTCGCTGGCCCACGGCGGGGTCCTCTTCCTGGACGAGGCCCCGGAGTTCTCCATGAACGTCCTGGACGCGCTCCGCCAGCCCCTGGAGTCGGGCAAGGTGACCGTCTCCCGGGCGATGGGCGAGGTGACGTTCCCGGCCCGGTTCGCGCTCGTGCTGGCGGCCAATCCCTGCCCGTGCGCGCAGCCGTCCCGTCCGGAGGACCCCTGCCGGTGCTCTCCCGGCGCACGCAGGCGCTACCTGTCCCGGTTGTCCGGCCCGCTGCTGGACCGCGTCGACGTCAAGGTGACGCTCCTGCGGGCGACGCGGCGCGAGCTGCTCGCCGACCGCCGGTTCGCCGAGCCGAGCCGGACGGTGGCCGAGCGGGTGCTGCTGGCCAGGGAGCGGGCCGCCAAGCGGTTCGCGGGCACGCCGTGGCGGTGCAACGCGGAGGTCCCCACCGGGGCGCTGCACACCGACTACCGCCTGCCGGCCGCGGCGATGGCGCCGCTGCTGGGCTGCCTGGACAACGGCGTGCTGAGCGCCCGGGGCCTGGACCGGGTGCTCAGGGTCGCCTGGACCATCGCCGACCTGAAGGGCCGGGACAGGCCCGGCGTCGAGGAGACCCGCGCGGCGCTCGGGCTGTGGCTGGGGGAGGAGCGGTGAGGGAGCGTCTCGCCCGGCTCGTGCTGATGCGGCTGGCCGAGCCCGGTGACCCGGTGATGGGGCGGCTCGCCGCCTCCTGCGGCCCGGAGGCCGCGGTCGAGCAGATCCGGCGCGGGGCGCTGGATCCCGGGTTCGCCCGGTGGTTCGGGAGCGTGCACCGCGGGGGCGCGGCGGGCTCAGACGACGGGGCAGGGGAGCGGCTCGCGCGGGTCCTCGCCGCCTGGACGGCCCGGCTGGAGACGGCCGACCCCGCCGCCGACCTGGCCGAGGGGGAGCGGACCGGGGCCCGCCTGGTCGTGCCGGGGGACGCGGAGTGGCCCACCCAGCTGGACGACCTGGGGGACGTGCGGCCCCACGCCCTGTGGCTGCACGGCGAGGCCGACCTGCGCTTCGCCTGCATCCGGTCGGTCGCGGTGGTCGGCTCCCGGGCCGCCACCCCCTATGGCGCGCACGTCGCGGCGGAGTTCGGCGCCGGGCTGAGCGAGCGGGGCCACGGGGTGGTCTCGGGCGGCGCGTACGGGGTCGACGGCGCGGCCCACCGCGGTGCCCTGGCGGGTGGGGCGCCCACCGTCGCCGTGCTCGCCTGCGGTGCCGACGTCACCTACCCCAGCGCGCACCACGACCTGTTCGCGGCCGTGCGCGGCCAGGGGGTGCTGGTGAGCGAGTGTCCGATGGGGGTGCGGCCCACCCGGCCGCGCTTCCTGGTCCGCAACCGGCTCATCGCCGCCCTGGCCCGCGGGACGGTGGTCGTCGAGGCGGCGGTGCGCAGCGGGGCGCTCAACACGGCCGGGCACGCGGTGGCGCTGAACCGGGTCCTCGCCGCGGTGCCGGGGCCGGTGACCTCCGACACCTCGGTCGGATGCCACCGCCTGATCCGGCAGGGCGCGGCGATCTGCGTCACCACACCCGCGGAGATGGCCGAGCTGGTCGGCGCCATCGGGAGCGAGCTCGCACCCGAACCGCGCGGCCCGGTGCTCCCGCGCGACCGGCTCGATCCCGAGACCCGGCGGGTCCTGGAGGCGGTGCCGGCGCGGGCCGGGGCCGGACCGGCGACGATCGCGGTGGATGCGGGTGTCGACCTGGAGACCGTGCTCTCCTGCCTCGGCGGCCTGGCCGCGGCCGGGTACGTCGAGCGGACCTCCCGGGGCTGGCGGCTGCGTCCGGAGCGGCCACCGGGCGGGTAGACGCGGGGAGGCCCGGGTCCGCGCGGCCCGTGCGGGTCCCGGTGGGCAGGTGGAAGGCCCCGGATCCGCACGGGTCCGTGCGGGTCGGTGAGCGGGCGGGGAGCCCGTGTGCCGCCCCTCGCCCGCGTGGAGCGGGGAGGCCTCGCTCACCGGGGTTCACCCGGACGGCGTGTCCTGGGGCAGGAGCCGGACCTGCCCCAGGCCCAGCAGGAGCAGCGGATCGAGATAGCGCCGATCCAGGAGGAGGCCCCAGTGCAGGCAGCCGGTGGGACAGTGCCCTGGGACGTCCTCGACCACTCCGATGACCTGGCCGGGCTCGACCGTCTGGCCGCGCCGCACCGACGGGCGGAGCGGGAGATAGGTCGTGCGCAGGCCGCCGGGGTGGAGCACGGTGACGACGCCGCGCCCGGCGAGCGGGCCTGCGTAACCGATCGTGCCCGGTCCGGCGGCGCGGACCGGCGCCCCCGGGGCGGCGGCGAGGTCGACGCCCCGGTGCCCGGGCAGCCACGGCTCGGGAGGAGGCGCGAAGCTCCGCAGGATGCGGGGGCGACCGGAGAGGGGCCACGTCCAGCGGCCCCCGCCCGGCGGTGTGGCCGGCGGTTCTGCCGGTGGGGCGGGCGTGGGGGAGTGCTCCGGCGCGGTGGCCGGATCGTTCGGCGGTCCCGGCGTCGTGGCCGGGGACGGCGGTGCCGGCGGTCCTGGGGCTGTGACCGCGGCCGGGGGCGGCGGGGCGGGCGGGGGAGCGGCCCGGGAAGGGGACGGCGGGGCCGCGGCGGGGCCGGGACGGCCCGGAGGGTCGGCGGGTTCCGCAGCGGCGCTCAGCAGGACCGGCAGGACGGTGAGGACGAGGAGGGAGCGCGGAGTCACATTCGCAAGGATGGGATCGGCCACGTGTACGCGAGGAACCGATCGGGATTCTGTGGACAGTCGGAGAGCGCTGTGGACGGGTGGCCGTGGCAACCGCACCGGGCGGACGTCCCTCCGGGCCAGGAGGGCGTCCGCCGGTGCGGAGGGGACACGGGAGGGAGACGCCGGATCAGCCGGGAGCAGCGCGCTGCGGCGCCTTCGACGAGGTTCCGGACGAGTGAGGCCGGGGTCCTGCGCGGAGCAGGGGCCACCGGGGGCCGCTGCGGCACCGGGACGTCCCGCTCAGCGCGGCCGGGGGGCCGGGTCGCCTGGGCCGCGCGGGTTGCCGTGGTCGTCGGGGTCATGATGTCTCTCCAGGGTGTGTGAAGGGTTTACTTCATATATATGAAGGTAATCCTTCAGAGTTGTGAAGGCAATCCTTCATATCTGGTCTTCGATACGGTTTGCGCATGAGCGAGGAGCGGCCGTCCTCCGGCGACAGGGAGATCAACGACCCCAGGGCGATGCGGGCACTGGCGCATCCCGCGCGGCTGGCCATCCTGAACAAGATCCAGACGGACGGCGCGGCCACCGCGACCGAGGTCGCCGAGGTCGTCGGTGTCACACCCAGCGCGGCCAGCTACCACCTGCGCATGCTGGCCAAGTACGGCTTCGTGGAGGACGCGCCGCCGCGCGGGGACGGCAGGGAGCGGCTCTGGCGCAGAGCCGCGGGAGGCTGGAGCGTCAGTCCCCAGGCCGGAGATCCGCCCGGGGTCCGGGAGGCCAAGGACACTCTGATCCAGGTGGTCCGCGACGAGGCAGCCGCGGAGTTCACCCGGGCTCTGGGGAGCATCGAGCGCGAACCCCCGCAGTGGCGGGAGGCGAGCACCTTCAGGCGGTCGGTGCTGCTCGTGGAGGCGGAGGAGCTGCAGGAGCTCATCAGGCGCATCGAGGAGCTGCTCGACCCCTACCGGGTCGAGCGCCGCAGGCGGGAGGGCGCCCCCGAGGGGGCCAGGATCGCCGAGGCGCAGGTGGCGCTCTTCCCCCGCGCCGAGCGGCGCCCGCACGGGCTCCCCTCCGACGGTTAGGCGCCCGCGCCTCCCGCGGCGGTGATCGGGTGACGGGCGGGCCTGCTCCGGAGCGGCCGGGACGCCGTACCGGCCGCCCCGCCGGGGGCGGGGCCTGGAGCGCCGCCGGCCGGACCCGGTGGGGAGAGGGCGCCGCGGGCCGGGCCTCGGCTCGGGAGGGCGCGAAGGGCCGGGCGGGAGGTGCCATGGGCCGGACGGGGAAGGCGGAGGGGCCCGGGTCGGGCGGTTCGGGGGCGGAAGGTCGGTATGCGGCCGCTCTACGGGTACACTTTCCGGTGGCCTGCGACTCGCAGGCTGACTTCGCATGCCCCGTCAGTGGACGTTTCCCTCGGTCCGGGTGAGAGCCCGGCAGGAGCGGCCCGCGGGCATCAGGGCGACGGCCGAGGGCCGTCGCGTCAACCGAGAACAGCGCCCAGCGATGGGCGCTCCGACCTGGAGGACAATCACATGTCCACCCCCGTCGTCACCATGCGACAGCTGCTCGAGAGCGGCGTGCACTTCGGTCACCAGACCCGCCGCTGGAACCCGAAGATGAAGCGCTTCATCTTCACCGAGCGCAACGGCATCTACATCATCGACCTGCAGAAGTCGCTGTCCTACATCGACCGTGCCTACGACTTCGTCAAGGAGACCGTCGCGCACGGTGGCACGATCATGTTCATCGGCACGAAGAAGCAGGCCCAGGAGGCCATCGCCGAGCAGGCCTCCCGCGTCGGCATGCCGTACGTCAACCAGCGCTGGCTGGGCGGCATGCTCACCAACTTCTCCACCGTGCACAAGCGGCTCCAGCGTCTGAAGGAGCTCGAGGAGCTCGACTTCGACAACGTCGCCGCCTCGGGGCTCACCAAGAAGGAGCTCCTCATGCGCCGCCGCGAGAAGGAGAAGCTGGAGCGCACCCTCGGCGGCATCCGCGACATGGCCCGCGTGCCCAGCGCGGTGTGGGTCGTCGACACCAAGAAGGAGCACATCGGGATCAGCGAGGCCCGCAAGCTCGGCATCCCGGTCGTCGCGATCCTCGACACCAACTGCGACCCGGACGAGGTCGACTACCCGATCCCGGGTAACGACGACGCCATCCGCGCCGTCGGCCTGCTGACCCGCGTGGTCGCCGACGCCGTCGCCGCCGGCCTCATGGCCCGCGCCGGCGCGGGCCGCGGCGGCGAGGACAAGCCGGCCGTGGCCGGCGGCGCCGAGCCGCTGGCCGAGTGGGAGCAGGAGCTCCTCGCGGGCGGCGAGGCCCAGGCCGCGGAGACCGCCGAGGCCGCCCCGGCGGCCGAGAACGACGCCGAGGCCGAGGCTCCGGCCGCCGGCGAGGCCGAGCAGGCCTAGTTCCTCCCGTGCGGCGAGAGCCGCACGGGCCGCAAGGCTCTTCTCCGGGTGGGCGCGCCCGATGCGGGAGCGCCCGCCCGATCCACCCAGACCTCTTCTGATCTCCCGCCGACTTCCGAGATCAGTGACGATTCCCACGAGGAAAAGACAATGGCTTCCGTGAACATGGCCGACGTCAAGCGGCTTCGTGAGCTGACCGCTGCCGGCATGATGGACTGCAAGAAGGCGCTGGAGGAGGCCGAGGGCGACTTCGACCGCGCCGTCGAACTCCTCCGCCTCAAGGGCGCCAAGGACGTCGGCAAGCGCGAGGCGCGCACCGCCTCCAACGGCCTGGTCGCCCTGAAGCAGGACGGCGACTCCCTCGCCGCGCTGCTGGAGCTCAACTGCGAGACCGACTTCGTGGCCAAGGGCGAGCGCTTCCAGGAGGTCGCGGCCCAGGTCGTCGCGCACGTCCTCGCCACCCGGCCGGCCGACGTCCCGGCGCTGCTCGAGTCGCAGATCGACGGCAAGACCGTCAAGGAGCTGCTCGACGAGACCAACGCCGCCCTGGGCGAGAAGATCGAGGTCCGCCGCTTCGCGGTCCTCGAGGGCGGCTACATCGGCTCCTACATGCACAAGACCGACCCGCAGCTCCCGCCGGCGGTCGGCGTCCTGGTGCAGCTCGACACCGCCAACCCCGAGGTTGCCAAGGACATCGCGCAGCACGCCGCCGCGATGGCTCCGAAGTTCCTCAGCCCCGAGCAGGTCCCCGCCGACGTCATCGAGAAGGAGCGCGCGCTCTTCGAGGAGATGACCCGCGAGGAGGGCAAGCCCGAGGCCGCCATCGCCAAGATCGTCGACGGTCGCGTCAACGGCTGGTACAAGGACTTCACCCTGCTCCAGCAGGCCTTCGTCAAGGACAACAAGAAGACCGTGGCGAAGTACGCCGAGGAGAACGGCGTCAAGGTCGAGGCCTTCGTCCGCTTCAAGGTCGGCCAGGCTTAGGCTTAAAACAGCTTCTCTCAGCAAAAACCCCTACGAGGAGGCCGCCGTCGTGCAGGAGAACTCAGAACCCGCTGCGTCGGCGGTTTCGTCGTACACGGGCGCGCTCCGCTGGAAGCGCGTCATGCTGAAGCTGTCCGGCGAGGCGTTCGCCGGCAAGGAGCCGATGGGCATCGACCCGGGTGTGGTCGGCCACCTGGCCGACTCGATCGCCGAGGCCGTCCGCGGCGGCGTGCAGGTCGCCGTCGTGGTCGGCGGAGGCAACATGTTCCGCGGCGCGGCCCTGTCGGAGAGCGGCATGGACCGCGCCCGGGCGGACTACATGGGCATGCTCAGCACCGTCATCAACTGCCTGGCCCTCCAGGACTTCCTGGAGAAGCGGGGCATCGAGACCCGCGTGCAGACCGCGATCACCATGCAGCAGGTGGCCGAGCCCTTCCTGCCCCGCCGTGCCATCCGCCACCTGGAGAAGGGGCGCGTGGTCATCTTCGGGGCGGGGCTGGGCTCGCCGTTCTTCTCCACCGACACCTGCGCCGCGCAGCGCGCGCTGGAGATCGGTGCCCAGGCGCTGCTCAAGGGCACCCAGGTGGACGGCGTCTACGACTCCGACCCCCGCAAGAACCCTGACGCGGTCCGGTTCGATCACCTCGAATATGGTGAGGTGCTGACGCGCGGTCTCGGCGTCATGGACGCCACCGCCATCAGCCTGTGCATGGACAACGGCCTGCCCATCGTGGTCTTCGACCTCATGGGTGAGGGCAACATCCTGCGGGCGGTGCGCGGTGAGAAGATCGGCACGCTGGTGAGTCCGGCAGGGAAGTAGGGAGCGAGCCTGACGCAGCGAGCTGAGTGGTACGCGACGATGGAGCGGCCCGCGAAGCGCGTGAGGAACGGTGAGCGACCAAAAGGCAAGGAGCGAGCCTGACGCGAGCGAGCGGAGCGGTGCGGCGCGGTCGTCCGGGTATGGGTTCCGGAGGACGGGCGGCCCGCGAAGCGAGTGAGGAACGGTGAGTGACTTAGAAGACAGGGAGCCGCTGTGATCGACGAAACCCTCCTCGAGGCCGAGGAAAAGATGGACAAGGCCGTCGCGGTGGCGAAGGACGACTTCGCCGGCATCCGTACGGGCCGCGTCACCCCGTCGATGTTCAACAAGATCAGCGCTGAGTACTACGGGACGCCCACTCCCATTCAGCAGCTGGCGTCGTTCCACGTCCCCGAGGCTCGCATGGTCATCATCCAGCCCTACGACAAGGGTGCGATGGGGGCGATCGAGCGCGCCATCCGGGACTCCGACCTGGGAGTCAACCCCGGCAACGACGGCCAGGTGATCCGCGTGGCCTTCCCCGAGCTGTCGGAGGAGCGCCGCAAGGAGTACATCAAGGTCGCCCGGGGCAAGGCCGAGCAGTCCAAGGTCGCGGTGCGCAACATCCGCCGCCACGCCAAGGAGGCCCTCGACAAGCTGGTCAAGGACGGCGAGGCCGGTGAGGACGAGGTGCGCCGGGCGGAGAAGGAGCTCGACGACCTCACCCAGAAGCATGTCGCCAAGATCGATGAGCTGCTCAAGCACAAGGAAGCCGAGCTGCTCGAAGTCTGAGCCCCCGATCCTTGTCCTGCGCGGGCGACCGCGCGGGACAAGGATTTTGTGCAAGAGAGTAGGACCCCTTGGAATCTGCGGCGGGCGGTAGCCGTACCGGCCGGAACCTTCCCGCCGCGGTGGCGGTCGGGGTCGGCCTCGGAGCGGCCGTCATCCTCTCCCTCTACACCGTCAAGGCGCTCTTTCTGGCCGTGGTGCTCGCCGCGGTGGGCGTCGGGGTGGCGGAGCTGGTCCAGGCGCTGGCGACCAGGGGCATCCGCGTCCCGCTGGTCCCGGTGCTCGCCGCGCTGGCCGCGATGCTCGCCGGGGCCTACTGGGGCGGCCCGGTCTGGCTGGTCGGCATCTTCGCGCTGGCGGTGCTGGTCCTGATGGTCGGGCGGATGTTCGCCGGGACCGAGGGCTACGTCCGAGACGCCGCCGCGACGGTCCTCGTCACCGTCTACCCCGCGCTGCTGGCGGGGTTCGTGGCACTGCTGCTGCGTCCCGGCGACGGACCGGACAGGGTCGTGCTCTTCATCGCCACCACCGTCGCCAGCGACATCGGCGGCTACTTCGCAGGGATCTCGTTCGGCAGGCACAAGATGTCCCCGGTGATCAGCCCGAAGAAGACCTGGGAGGGCTTCGCGGGCTCCGCCCTGGCCTGCATGGTCGTGGGCGGCTGGCTGACGGCGTGGCTGCTGGAGGCCGACGTCTGGAAGGGCGTGCTGGTCGGGGCGGTCGTGGTGGTCGCCGCCACGCTCGGCGACCTGGTCGAGTCCGTGATCAAGAGGGACCTCGGGATCAAGGACATGGGCAGCGTGCTGCCGGGCCACGGCGGGCTGATGGACCGTCTCGACTCCCTCGTCGCGGCGCTGATCCCGGTCTGGGCTCTGCTCACCCTGCTCATCTGAGCCGGACGCCGGCACGCGCACGCGAGCCGGGGGCGCCGGCACGCGCCCGCAGGCCGGGGCGCGATCACGTGCTCCGCAGGAGCCGGTCGGCCGGGAGCCGCTCGGCCAGCGCCCGGTGGCCCTCCGCGGCGGCCAGGTCGAGTTCGTCCGCGGTCACCGGCACCAGCCAGAGCCACCGTACGGCGTCCCCGCCGAAGGTGAAGCCGGACAGGTCGGGCAGGCCGGGCAGTCCGGAGAGCAGGGCGACGCCGTGGTAGGCGGGGCCGAGGGGGAAGGTCTCCGGCCGGTGGTACCAGCGGGCGGTGTGCCCGTGGCCGAGCCAGGTGACGGAGTGCCACGGGTACTGGCCCAGCCACATCAGCAGCCGGGCCGCCTCCTTGGGGTCGCCCCGGGTGGCCGTGGCGAGTTCGATCCGGGCGTAGGCCTCCAGCCGGTCGACGTACCGCTCCACGGTCGGCATGCGCTGGCAGCTCATGCCGACGGTGGACAGGATCGTGTGCCCCCGGTCCCGCTCCGGCGGCCGCTCGGTGATGCCCACGGTGGGCAGCCGCCCGCCGCCCGCGTCCCAGAAGCGGCCCGCGGACCCCACGGCCCGGTCCAGGTGCCCCATCACGAACTGCTGGAACGAGGCCCAGGCGCCGTCGCCGCCACGCCACTCCCAGTAGGAGCGGGCGGCCTCCAGGCGGGGTTCCAGCTCGCCGCGGGCCTCCTCCAGCGACCGGGCGAACGGCGTCGCGCCGACCGCGTCGCGCGCGTACCCCGGCACGCCCTCACCGATGTCCGCCCAGCCAGGAATGACCGCGAGCAGTTCGTCGTTCTCGTAGAGGGCGACCCCGTCGCCCTCCTCGAACCACAGAGACCTCAAGGAGCCCAGCGGCGGCCTGCCCGAGGGGTGCCGGGTGTTCGCCCGGGGCGCCACGGGGGGCAGTCCGGCGTTGGGGCGCTCCAGGTCGACCGTGGGCGGGGCCGGAACGTGGTTGGCGAGCCAGACCGCTCCGTGCACGGTGCCGCCGGACGCGCAAAGGTAAGCTACCGAGGACATCTCGTCGCGCTCGACCACCAGGGTCCGGCTCCCGTAGGGATTGGCTTCGGTGAGCACGACCTCGACGCCGTCTCCCCTCGTCTCCGAGGGGCGGAATGTCACCATACTTCCGGACTCTAGATCAGGACCGAGCACCGCTTCGAGTATTCGCGCAACCGTCGAGAGAAGGCATTGGACGTGTCGACTGCCAGCCAGACCGGGACCCCCGCACCCGGCCAGCTCACCTTCGTGGCGCCCCGCCGGGCCAAGCCCGCGCGCCACCTGGCCGACCTGACCATGGCCGAGCGCCGCGCGGCCGTCGCCGAGCTGGGCGAGAAGCCGTTCCGCGCCGACCAGCTCTCCCGGCACTACTTCGAGCGGCTCAACGGCGACGCGGCGACGATGACCGACCTGCCGGCGGCGGCGCGCGAGAAGCTGGGCGCGGCCCTGTTCCCGCCGCTCCTGACGCCGGTCCGGGAGATCACCTGCGACGGCGGCACCACCCGCAAGACGCTCTGGCGGCTCTTCGACGGCGCGCTGGTCGAGTCGGTGCTCATGCGCTACTCCGACCGCACCACGATGTGCGTCTCCTCCCAGGCGGGCTGCGGCATGAACTGCCCGTTCTGCGCCACCGGCCAGGCGGGCCTGACCCGCAACATGTCGACCGCCGAGATCGTCGAGCAGGTCGTCGCCGGGGCCCGCGAGCTGGCCGCCGGCGAGGTCCCCGGCGGGCCCGGCCGGGTCAGCAACGTGGTCTTCATGGGCATGGGCGAGCCGCTGGCCAACTACAAGGCCGTGATCGGCGCCGTCCGCCGGCTGGTCGAGCCCGCGCCGAGCGGCCTGGGCATCTCCGCCCGGGGCGTGACGGTCTCCACCGTGGGCCTGGTCCCGGCGATCGGCAAGCTCGCCGACGAGGGACTGCCGGTGACGCTGGCGGTCTCCCTGCACGCCCCCGACGACGAGCTCCGCGACACCCTGGTGCCGATCAACACCCGGTGGAAGGTCGCCGAGGTGCTCGACGCCGCCTGGGAGTACGCGGCCAGGACCAAGCGCCGGGTCTCCATCGAGTACGCCCTGATCAAGGACATCAACGACCAGGAGTGGCGGGCCGACCTGCTCGGCAGGCTCATCAAGAACAAGCTCGTGCACGTCAACCTGATCCCGCTCAACCCCACCCCGGGCTCCAAGTGGACCGCCTCGCGGCCGGAGGACGAGCGGGCCTTCGTGCGCCGCCTGGAGCACCACGGCGTGCCGGTCACGGTCCGCGACACCCGCGGCCGCGAGATCGACGGCGCCTGCGGCCAGCTCGCCGCCGCCGAGTAGCGGCCGCAGTGGTCTCCTCGAACGGGATGGAACGGCACGATCGTTGCCAGAGGGATGCAAGCGTCGCGCAAGTGCACTGCTGAATCCTCAGAGGGTGAACATCGTACGAATCTCCCTGACGGCGCTCGCGGTGGGCGTCCTGACGGGATGCACCTATTCCGTCGAGGCCGACCTGACGGCCGGTTCCGCCGGGACCGGCCCGACGGCCGGGGCCCAGGCGACCAAGGCGCCCGGCTCCTTCGCCGAGCCGTTCCCCGACAGGCTGTTCACGATGGAGCGCGTCTCCGTCGGGCCGGCCGGGGGGGACGACGTGATCCCGGACGGGCCGCACCACGCGTCCGCAGGCGAGCGGCTCACCGTGACCTACCGGAGCGGTGAGGGGCCCACCGCGGGTCAGCAGGTCACCGCCACCGGGTCGCAGGCCCGGGTGAGCGACGTCAAGGGCGCCCTGGACTGGCTGACCGCCAAGGCCGGGAAGCCGGCCGGAGCGAGGACGGACTGGGTGCCCGTGAACCCCGGCCCGTCCCCTGCCGCGGCCGCCTGCCAGAACCTCGCCGAGGGGGAGGGCACCCGCTGCTACTGGGTCGACGCCGACACCGTGGGCTACCTGCACATGTCGAAGGAGGCCGCACCGTACATCCCCTTCGACAAGACCAGGATCGCGCTGGAGGACCTGGAGAAGTGACGGCGGCCCCGCCCCGCGCGCAGCCCCGGTTCCGGGGCCGTCGCGGGGCGGGCCGGCCCGTCAGGGGCTGAGCCGGTGCAGGTCGCGCGGGAAGAGCGTGGTCTGCCGGATGTTGGCCGCGCCGGTCAGCCGGGCGGTCCACCGCTCCAGCCCGATGGCGAAACCGCCGTGCGGCGGCATGCCGTGCGCGAAGGCCGGGAGATATCCGGCGTACGCCTGCGGGTCCTCGCCTCGCGCGGCCAGCGCCGCCAGGTAGTCGCCGTGCCGGTGCAGCCGCTGCCCGCCGGTGACCAGCTCCAGCCCTCGGAAGAGCAGGTCGAAGCTGCGCGAGTACTCCGGCCGCCCGGGGTCAGGGTGGGTGTAGAACGGGCGCTTGGCCATCGGGTAACCGGTGACGAACAGGAACTCCGAGCCGTGCTCGCGGCGTGCCCACTCGCCCAGCCAGCGCTCGTGTGCGGGCGCCAGGTCGGGCTCGCCGCGCACGTCCTCGCCGGTGTGCCGGCCGATGAGTTCCTGAGCCTCGGCGAAGTGGACCGCCGGGATCTCCACCGGGACCTCCGGCACCTCGACCCCCAGCAGCGCGAGCGCGGCCCCGGCCCGCTCGGCCGCCGCCGCGTGCATGCCCGCCAGCGCCTCGCGCAGCACCGCCATCACATCGCGGTGGTCGCGCACGAACCCCAGCTCGGCGTCGAGGCTGGTGTACTGCGCCAGGTGCCGGGCGGTGTCGTGCGGCTCGGCCCGGAAGACCGGGCCCACCTCGTAGACCCGCTCGAAGACGCCGACCAGCGCCTGTTTGAAGAACTGCGGCGACTGGGCGAGGAAGGCCCGGCGGCCGAAGTAGTCGACGCCGAACACGTTCGCGCCGGACTCGGTGGCCGTGCCGACGAGCTTCGGCGTGCAGACCTCGGTGAAGTGCAGCCCGTCCAGGGCGGCGCGGAACCCGGCGACCCCGGCCGCGGCGATCTCGAACGGCGCCCGCAGACGGGGGTGGCGGAGCGCGGCGGGGGCGTGGTCGAGGACGGTCGGCAGCGCGGCCGGGACCGTAGGCCGGTACAGGTCGAACGGCGGCGGCTCCACCGCCTCCGACAGCACCTCGACCAGCGGGTCGGCCGCCTCGGAGGCGGCCAGGGGCGGTCGCGCGGCTCCCGGGGCGCCGGGGTGCGCGGCCGGTGCGGGGACACCGGCCGGGACAGGAGCCGCGGCCAGCTCGGCACCGCCCGGCGCCTGCGGGTTCGCGACCACGGTCCCGGTGACCTGCAGGACGGTCTCCTCGGGGTACGGAACCGGCTCGCGGAGCACGACCTGGGCGAGCCCGGAGCGGTCCCGGACCACCAGGAAGGAGACGGACTTCAGCTCGCGGCGGCGGTGCAGCCAGCCGGCGAGGCGGACACGGCGGCCGACGTGCCGGGGCAGGTCGGCGGCGAGAACTCGGTGGATCATCACAGTCCCTCACGGAGCATGAGCTGATCCCTTGGGAGTGCGGGCGAGAAGGGCAACTCGCGGTGCCACCGCACTTTCGCCGCCGCCGCCCCGCGGAGCGCGGGAGGCGGCGGCCTCGTTTCGGCCCGGTGACGGGGGCCGGCCGGCGGGGCATCGGACCCGCCTTCCCGGACCGGGTCGTCCCGGCCTCGGCCCGGCGGGCCGTTCCTCCCCGCGCTCGGGAGGGTCTTCATCCGGGGGCGCGGGGCCGCCCTCGCAGCTTCCGGCGGCTCTCTCCGACCCGCGTGGTCCCCGGACTACTCGTCTCCGTCAACGCGTTGGCGGCATCCTAGAGATCACTCCAGCGGGAGCGCAAACACGTTTCCCGCTGCTCCCGCCGGGCGAACAACGGCTGACATGCTGAGGTCCCAGCGACCAACATGCCGAAACGATGGCGACCATCCTTTCATCAGGGTAGCGACCAGAACGCCACCGATACGGCGACCAGGCTGTCAGGAGGCAGCAGGTCATGCCATTCTGATCCGGTGTCCAACAGTGTTCAGACTCCTCTCGGGAAGGTCCTCCCGCGGCGTGCGGAGCAGGCCGTGGAAGAGGCGCTGTCCGATACCCGCGTCGTCCTCGTCGCGGGTGCGAGGCAGTGCGGCAAGAGCACGCTGGTCCGCCTGCTCGCCAAAGGCAGGGCGGGGGAGTGGCGCAACCTCGACACCCCGGCCGTCCGGCAGGCGGCGATGGCCGATCCCGCAGGGTTCGTCGACTTCTCCGACCTGATGGTGATCGACGAGATCCAGCGGGCGCCCGGCCTGTTCCTCGCGATCAAGGAGCAGGTGGACACGGATCCTCGGCCCGGCCGTTACCTGCTGACCGGATCGGCGCGGGTCCTCGGGCTCCGAGCGCTCCCTGACGCACTGCCCGGCCGGATGGAGACCATCGAGCTCTGGCCGTTCTCGCAGGGGGAGATCGACGGTGCGGCCGACGGTTTCGTGGACGCGGTCTTCGCCGAAGGGGAGAGCCTGCACCACGTGTCGGAGACCGGCCGCGCCGAGTACGCCGAACGGGTGGTCCGGGGCGGATTCCCTGAAGCGGTCGCACGGTCGAACCCGCGCAGGCGTGAGCGCTTCTTCGACTCGTACGTCGGAGACCTCATCGCTCGGGACGTCAGTCAGTTGTCGGAGATCGAACGGACGGCGGAGATGCGGGCGCTGGTGCGGCTGCTGGCCGCACGCTCCGGCCAGTTGCTGGTCCCGGCCGCGCTGGGCAACGAGGTCGGCCTGTCGGCGAGCACCGTCCACCGCTATCTGGGCCTGCTGGAGGAAGTGTTCCTGATCAAGCGGATCCCCGCCTGGTCACGCAACCTCAGCAGCCGTGCGGTGGGCACGCCCAAGGTCGCCTTCGTCGACTCCGGGGTCGCGGCGAACCTCCTGGGCGCGGACGCCCGGAGCCTGCTCCGTCCCGGGGGCGTCTTCGGCCCGCTCCTGGAGGGCTTCGTCCTCATGGAGCTGGCCCGCCAGCTCACCTGGTCGCGGGAGCGCGTGGAGCTCTTCCACTACCGGACCAAGGACAAGGTCGAGGTGGACGCCGTTCTGGAGAACCGGCAAGGGCGCGTGGTCGGCGTCGAGGTGAAGGCGTCGTCCACGGTCCGGCCGGACGACTTCAAGGGACTGCGTCACCTGGCGGACCGCCTCGGCGACGACTTCGTCGCCGGTGTCGTCCTCTACACCGGCGCGCAGACGCTCCCGTTCGGGGAGCACCTGCGCGCCATGCCGGTGAGCGCCCTGTGGGAGACGGCTCCCCCGGAATGAAGGATCGTCACCGGCCGGGGCCGAGGCGATCACCGGCGGGCACGAGCGGATCGGGACGTCAGCCGGCCGGTTCCCCGGCCGGTGCCGTCGCCCCCCGCGCGGCCGGAAAAACCGATTGCCCGGGCGCGACCCGGCGCGCAGGATCCCCTCGTGATCTCCCAACGAGGTGGACGCCGGCGCGCGGATGCCTCCCGCCCGCAATGAGGACCGTCGTGGACCATGCCATACGTGACTACGCTCCGGCGGACGAGGGTTCCTGGCTGCGCTGCCGGGTGCTCTCCTTCCTGGGGACCGCCTACTTCGACGACGTCATAAAGAGCAAGCCCGCCATCCCCGCCCCCGGATTCCAGCTGGTCGCGACCGGGACCGGAGGGGGCGTCACGGGGATCATGGATGTCACCGTCGACGGTGATCTGGCGACCATCGACACCGCCGCCGTGCATCCCGACCACCAGCACCGGGGCATCGGCCGCGCCCTGCTCTCCGAGACCCGCACCCGTCTGGGCCTGCTCGGCGTGCCGGCGCTGGACGCCTGGACCCGTGACGATCCGGACACCCTGCGCTGGTACCGGTCGATGGGCTTCACCGAGAGGGAGCACTACCTCCATGTCTACGCCGACCACTACACCGATCCCGCCGAGCCGGGCAGGGCCGTCGGCGAGAGGCTGCCCCGGCTGCGGCCGGTGAAGGTCTTCCTCCACGCCGACCTGGGAGACGAGCGGGCGATGCGCGAGCGGTTCGCCCGCGTGCACGTCTGCCGCCGCTTCGTGCTGGACCTCTGATCCGCTCCCGGTGTCCCCGTCCGCGGCGTCGCAGCCACGGCGAGCGCCGTGTCCCGCGGACGGTCGGGCTACGGCCGGGTGCGGCGGAGGCGGGCGTAGACGAGGGCGCCGGCGGCCGACCACAGGAGGGTCGCGGCCGAGACCGGGAGCAGGACCGCGTCGAGGGTGCCCGCGTTGGCGGCGCGCATCCACGGCATGATCGGTACGGCGAAGCCGCCGGCCGGGGTGAGGCTGAGCAGCAGCAGGCCGAGATAGCCGCCGAACAGCGCCAGCATCGACGCCGCGGGGGAGGGCAGGACCGGCCTGCTGGTCAGCGCGCCCAGCGCGGTCCCGGCGCTCAGGCCGAGCAGGTGCAGCACGGCTCCCCGGGCGAGGTCGCCGGCGGAGGGCGGGGCGGCGAAGCCGTGCAGCAGCGGGAAGACGACCGCGAGGGCGGCCAGGGCGAGGTTGACGGCCAGCGCGGCGAGCAGCCCGGCGCCGATCTCCCCGCGGCGGCTCCCGGCCGCCGTCATCGAGATCAGCCGCTGGGCGGCGGGCTCGGTGTCGAGCAGGCCCCGGGCGGCCCAGGCGAAGACGACGATCAGCAGCCCCGCCGAGTCGGCGTAGGAGGCCAGCTGCTTGCCCTCGGGCACCGCCGTCGAGTAGAAGATCAACATCATCGTGAACAGCCCGATCACCGGCTGGAGCAGCCGGTGGGAGCGGGCGTAGGCGGCCAGCTTGAACCGGGTGAGGCGGATCACGGGGCACTCCGGGTCCGGCGAAGGGGCATGGGTCCTCCTGTGGCTCGGTTCTCCTGCCGGACGGGCTCTCCGGTGACCGGCACGGTCAGCGGATCCGCCGGGTGGTGTGTCCGTCGGCGCGGAGCTTCTGCTCGACCTCGTCGGCCTCGGCGGCGTCCACGACCACCTCGATGACCGCCCGGCGCGCCCGGTCGCCGTCCCGCACGGTGACGGTGCCGTCCGCGACCAGCCAGTGCGCGGCGCCGGGGAACTCCCTCAGCTGGTTCTGGTGGTCGCTGACCACGACCGCGCCGCCGTCGGCGGCGACCTCGCCGATGATCGCGGGGAGTTCGGCGCGGGTCTGCTCGTCGAGACCGGCGAAGGGCTCGTCGAGGATGAGCAGGCCGGGCGGGGCCAGCAGCGCCTGGATCAGGCCGACCTTCTGCGCGCTGCCCTTGGACAGGTCGCCGAGGGGCTGGTCGAGCAGGTGCGCCGCGTTCAGCCGCTCGGCGAGCGCCGTACCGGCCGAGGACGGGACCCGGCGGATCCGGGCGAGGTGGGCGAGGTAGGCCGAGACGGTGAACGGCTGGTCCGCGGGGAACACGTCGGGGGCGTAGCCGACGACGTGCGGCCGTCCGGTGACCGAGCCCCGGGAGGCCGGCACGATCCCGGCCAGCAGGCGCAGGAGGGTGGACTTCCCCGCCCCGTTGCGCCCGGTGACCTCGGCGACGGTCCCGGGGGCGAGGGAGAGCCCGACGTCCCGCAGGATCCAGGGGCCGCGGCGGGAGTAGCGGAAGGACACGTCGGACAGGCGCATAGGTCCGTCACCCTATCTCCGCCGCTCGCCTTTCGGCCGGTGTCCCTCCAGAATGGGGGGCCGGACGAGAATTCCATATGCGCAGACATTCACGCGGACGGAAAGGATGCGGGGTTGAACCGCTTTCCACGGGTGCTGGGCGTGCGTTACGGATATGACCCGGACCAGGTGGACGAGCTGATCCGCCGGATCGAGGGCACCCTGGGCAGGGGAGAGCCGGCCGGCGGGCCGATCACCGCCGACGAGATCCGCGACGCCCGCTTCCGCACGAAACTGGGCGGATACAACGAGACCGCGGTGGACTACGCGCTGGACGCCTTCATCGTGGCGGTCGAGGCGCTCACGGGCGTCCCCGCCGGACCGGGGCCCGAGGCTCGGGCAGGAGAGGGCTCCGGCGCCCGCGTCACGCCGGGTCCGGGTGCTCCGGCCGGAGCGGTTCCGGACGTGGAGCCCGCGCGGGACGCCCCCGTTCCTCCCCCGGACGCTCCGGCCGGAGCGGGGGTGGGCGCGGAGCCCGCGCGGGACGCCGTCGCCGTCCCGGAGCGCCGGCCCGCCCCCGGGGCGCGGCCCGCCGCGGAGGCGGAGGCCGTACCCCCGGACGCCCCGCCCGCCGGGGCGGCGGCCAGGCCGCTCCGCGTCCCGGACCCCGCCGCGCCGCGGCAGGAGCGGGTGGTCCTTTCCGCGGAGGAGGAGGCGCTGCGGGTCGAGCGGGTGGCCTTCCGGCCGGGGCGGCTGGGCATGGGCTACGACGAGGAGGAGGTGGACGTCTTCCTCGACCGCGTCGCCGCCACGCTGCGCGGGACCGCCGACCAGCCCCTGACCGCCGCCGACGTGCGCGAGGCCAGGTTCGGCACCGTGATATTCCGGCCCGGATACGCGGTGAGCCAGGTGGACGCGTTCCTCAACGAGGTGGCCGAGGTCCTGGAGCGCCGGCTGGGCGGCTGAGGGCCGCGCGCCGCCGGGAGACCGGGGCGGGGACCGGCCGCCCGGCGCCGCGGGGGAGCGTCAGCGGGTGCCCCAGGAGTAGGTCTGCTTGTGGAGCTTCAGGTAGACGAAGGTCTCGGTCGCGCGGACGGTCGGGATGGCGCGGATCTTGCCGAGGATCTCCAGCAGGTGCTGGTCGCCCTCGCACACCACCTCGACCATGATGTCGACGGACCCGGCGGTCAGCACGACGTAGTCGATCTCCTTGATCGCCGCGAGCTCGTCGGCCACCGTCTCCAGGTCGCCCTCGCACTTGATGCCGATCATGGCCTGGCGGGGGAAGCCGAGGGTCAGCGGGTCGGTGACCGCGACGATCTGCATCACGCCCGCGTCGAGCAGGCGCTGGACCCGCTGGCGGACCGCGGCCTCGGACAGGCCCACGGCCTTGCCGATCGCCGCGTACGGCTTGCGCCCGTCGCTCTGCAGCTGTTCGATGATCTGCTTGGAGATGTCGTCGAGGACGACGGAGGCGGGCCTGCCGTCGTTGTCGCGGCGGGCCTTGGGCGGGGTGCTCATCCGGGCCTCCCTATCGTCCTGTCGTCGCGTTCCGGGGGCGTTTCCGCCGTGTCACGGATACGGTCATGCTGCCGGTCCGGTGCGACATGTTGTCAGTTATCCGCCTTCTGTCAAGCGATTTCGTAGCAATTTGGTATCTTCGCAACGAAATCGCTTGTCCGTGCCCCTTCTCTCTGTAAGAGTCGCGGCAACTCAGCCCCCTTCACAGGAGGTCAACGGTGACCACCCGTCTGCAGAACTACGTCAACGGTGAGTTCGTGGACGCCAAGAGCGGCCGCTTCTCCGACGTCGTCGATCCGTGTACCGGGGAGGCCTACCTCCAGGCGCCGGTCTCCGGAGCGGAGGACGTCGATGCAGCCTACGCCGCCGCGGCGGCCGCGTTCGAGTCGTGGGGGCAGACCACCCCGGGTGAGCGCGCCGGCCTGCTGCTCAAGATCGCCGACGCGATCGAGGCGCGGGCCGACGAGCTGAACGAGGCCGAGTGCCGCAACACCGGCAAGCCGCGGGCCCGCATGGCCGAGGACGAGACCCCGGTCGCCGCCGACCACTTCCGGTTCTTCGCCGGCGCCGTGCGCACCCTGGAGGGGCCGACCTCCGGCGAGTTCCTCGCCGACCACACCTCCGTCATCCGGCACGAGCCGATCGGCGTCGTGGGGCAGGTCACGCCCTGGAACTACCCGCTGATGATGGCCGTGTGGAAGATCGCCCCCGCGCTCGCGGCCGGCAACACCGTCGTGCTCAAGCCGTCCGACACCACCCCGGTCTCCACCCTCAAGCTGGCGGAGATCATCGGGGGGATCCTGCCGAAGGGCGTCTTCAACGTGGTCGCCGGCGACCGGGAGACCGGGGCCCTGGTGGTCGGCCACCCGGCCGCGCAGATGGTCGCGATCACCGGCTCGGTCGGCGCGGGCATGTCCGTGGCCAGGACCGCCGCCGACGACCTCAAGCGGGTCCACCTGGAGCTCGGCGGCAAGGCCCCGGTCATCGTCTTCGACGACGTCAGGGACCTGAAGGCCGCCGCGGAGTCCATCGCCACGGCGGGCCTGTACAACGCCGGGCAGGACTGCACCGCCGCCTGCCGCGTGCTGGTCCACGAGGACGTGCACGACGAGTTCGCCGCCGCGCTCGCCGAGGCCGCCGCGAACACCCGGACCGGCGACCTGTCCGACACCGAGGCGCTGTACGGCCCGCTCAACAACGCCGGCCAGCTGGAGCGGGTCGCGGGCTTCTTCGACCGCCTCCCCGGCCACGCCAAGGTCCTCACCGGCGGCCACCGGATCGGTGACCGGGGCTACTTCTTCGCCCCGACCGTGGTGGACGGCCTGGCGCAGGACGACGAGATGGTGCAGAACGAGGTCTTCGGACCGGTCATCACCATCCAGACCTTCTCCGACGAAGCCGACGCGATCGCCAAGGCCAACGGCGTAAAGTACGGTTTGTCTGGTTCAGTGTGGACCTCCGACCACGGCCGGGCGATGCGGGTGTCCAGGCGGCTCGACTTCGGCGTGGTGTGGGTCAACACCCACATCCCGTTCGTCTCCGAGATGCCCCATGGAGGTTTCAAGCACTCCGGCTACGGCAAGGACCTGTCGGTCTTCGGTCTGCACGACTACCTCCGGGTCAAGCACGTCATGCACTACATCGGCGAATAGCCGCGAAACAGAGGGATAAGCCTGGTATGACCGAAACCCAGGCGGGCACGGAGGCGGCGGCGGCCGCCTCCGACGCACCCCAGGTGCCCGCCATCGAGCTCGACGGAGTCGTCAAGGAGTACCTCGCCCACGGTGAGGTCGTCCAGGCGGTCAGGGGAGTCGACCTGACGATCGCCGAAGGGGAGTTCTTCTCGCTCCTGGGCCCCTCCGGCTGCGGCAAGACCACCACCATGCGGATGGTCGCCGGGTTCGAGGAGCCCACCCGCGGCAGCGTCCGGCTGCACGGCCGGGACGTCACCGGCGTCCCCCCGAACAAGCGCGACGTGAACATGGTCTTCCAGTCCTACGCGCTTTTCCCGCACATGAACGTCTGGGAGAACGTCGCCTTCGGGCTGAAGCAGAAGAAGGTCCCGGCGGCCGAGATCACCCGGCGGGTCGGCGAGATGCTGGAGATCGTCGACCTGGCCGGCCGCGAGAAGCGCCGCCCGCGGGAGATGTCCGGCGGCCAGCAGCAGCGGGTGGCCCTGGCCCGGGCGCTGGTCAACCGGCCCCGCGCGCTCCTGCTCGACGAGCCGCTCGGCGCGCTGGACCTCAAGCTCCGCCAGGCCATGCAGATCGAGCTCAAGCGCATCCAGCGCGAGGTCGGCATCACCTTCGTGTACGTCACGCACGACCAGAACGAGGCGCTCACCATGAGCGACCGCATCGCCGTGATGAACGACGGCCGCATCGAGCAGCTCGCCGACCCCCGGGAGATCTACGAGAGGCCCGCCACCGCCTTCGTGGCCGGCTTCATCGGCACCTCCAACCTGCTGCGCGGCACCGTGGAGCGCGTCGAGGCGGGCTCCGCCGTACTGCGGCTGGGGGAGGAGGGCCGGATCCTGGTGGCGGGCGCGCCGCACGGGGCCGGGGACGCGATCGCGGTCACCGTGCGCCCCGAGAAGATCACGATCTCCACCGAGGAGCCGGCGGGGGACGTCAGCGCCGTGCGCGGGACCGTGTGCGAAGTGGTCTATCTCGGGCTGTACAACAGTTACGCGGTCAGCCTCGCCGACGGCGCCGAGGTCACCGTGTTCCAGCAGAACGCGCTCGACAGCACCAGCACGGCGGAGCGCGGTGACTCCGTGTGGCTGTCGTGGCAGCCGCACCACTCGTACGCGATCGGAAGTTGAGAGCCCCCACATGGATCCCCGCACCTCCCCCGCCTTCCTGCGCGGCATGACGCGCAGCCGTGCCGTGACCCGCCGCGAGGCCTTCCGCCTGGCCGGGCTCTCCGCCGCCGGCCTGGCCCTGGCCGCCTGCGGCGTGGAGGGCAAGAAGGCCGCGCCCCCGAAGAAGGACGCCGTCGCCGAGTACTGGGCCTCGAAGAAGAAGAACGGCACCCTGCGCTTCGCCAACTGGCCGCTCTACATCGACAAGGACGGCAAGAAGTACCCGTCGCTGGAGCTGTTCACCGCCGACACCGGCATCCAGGTGACCTACCGCGAGGACATCCAGGAGATGCCCGCCTTCTTCGGCAAGATCCAGCCGCAGCTGGCCGCGGGCAACGACATCGGCTACGACCTGGTGGTCCTGACCAACAGCATCCAGCTCAACCGGCTCATCCAGCTCGGCCACCTGGTCCCGCTCGACCACTCCAGGCTGCCGAACTTCGCCGCCAACGCCGGGGCGCGCTTCAAGAACCCGGTCTGGGACCCGGACAACACCTACACGGTCCCGTGGGCGGGCGGCATCACCGGCATCGCCTACAACCCGAAGTACGTCGACGGGGTCACCGGCATCGAGGACCTGTGGAACCCCAAGTACAAGGGGAAGGTCGGCATGATGCTCGACACCCAGGAGGTGGCGAACTTCGCCATGTTCGCCCAGGGCGTCGACCCGGAGAAGTCCACCGAGGCCGACTGGAGGAAGGCCGCGGCCAAGCTCCAGCAGCAGCGCGACGCGGGCCTGGTCCGCAAGTACTACGAGAGCGACTACATCGACGCGCTGGTCCGCGGCGACATCTGGATCTGCATGGCCTGGTCGGGCGACGTCTTCCAGCAGGTCGCCGAGGGCAAGGACCTGAGGTTCGTGGTGCCCGAGGAGGGCGGCACGATCTGGACCGACAACATGTGCATCCCCAAGACCGCGCGGAACCCGGTGGACGCGCTGACGCTGATGGACTACGTCTACCAGCCCCAGATCGCCGCGATGCTGGTGGAGTACATCAACTACATCGCCCCGGTCCCCGCCACCAAGGACCTCCTGGCGGCCAAGGCCGCCAAGGAGAAGGGCGAGGACAAGGAGTTCCTGGAGCAGGTCGCCTCCAGCCCGATGATCTTCCCCTCCGACGCCGACATGGCCAGGCTCCGCTCGTACAAGGTGCTGAGCACGGCGGAGGAGAAGGTCTTCGAGGACATCTTCCAGCCCATCACCCAGGGCTGAGGGGCGGCGATGGAGCGGACCCGACGCGGGCCCGGGCGGACCCGCGCAGCGCACCGGGGGAGGTGCCGGTGCGGCGCCTGACCCCCTACCTGCTCGTGCTGCCCGGAGGCCTCTGGCTGGCGATCTTCCTGGTGGTGCCGATGGTCTTCATGGCCTCGGTCTCCACCCAGGAGGGCGACGTGGTCAACGGCTTCGTCCAGACGTTCAACGTCGGCGTCTACGGCGACGTCCTGACCCAGTACGGCGTGCAGTTCCTGCGCTCGGCGGGGTACGGCCTGGCCGCCACGGCCGTCGCCGTCCTGCTGGCCTACCCGGTGGCCTACTGGATCGCCTTCCGGGGCGGCTCCCGCAAGTCCACCTACCTGCTGCTGGTGCTGCTGCCGTTCTTCGTCTCGTTCGTGCTGCGCACGGTGTCGTGGAAGTTCCTGCTCGCCGACGACGGCATCGTGCTGGCGCCGCTGAAGTCGGCGGGCCTGCTCCCGGAGGACTTCCACATCCTGCAGACGACCGGCGCGGTGATCGGCGGCCTGGTCTACAACTACCTGCCGTTCATGATCCTGCCGATCTACGTGGCGCTGGAGCGGGTGGACCCCCGGACGGTGGAGGCCGCGCAGGACCTGTACGCCTCCCCGCGCACGGCGTTCATGAGGATCGTGCTGCCGCTCTCGCTGCCGGGCGTGTTCGCCGGGGTGCTGATGACGTTCGTCCCGATGACCGCGGACTACGTCAACGCCGCGATCCTCGGCGGCCCGGAGAACACGATGATCGGCAACATCATCCAGACCGAGTACCTCGTCAACAACGACTACCCCGCCGCCGCGGCGCTGTCGTTCACGCTGATGGCGGCGATGCTGGTCGGCATCTTCGCCTACGCCAGGGCGCTCGGCACCGAGAACGTGCTGGAGGCGGCGGCCCGATGAGGAGCGGTGATCGATCGTGAGCGCCCTGACCGCCGCCGCGCGGAGCACGCGGGCGCCCGCGCGGCCCTCCCGGGGCCGGTGGGCGGACCGGCTGCTGCGGGCCTACGTCTGGCTGGTCATCGCCTGGCTGGTCCTGCCGATCGCGGTGATGATCGTCTTCGGCTTCAACGACACGCAGAGCAAGTCCAACGTGAGCTGGCAGGGCTTCACCCTCAAGTGGTGGGGCCGGCTGGACGAGTACCCCGACCTGGTCACCGCGGTGCGGAACTCGCTGCTGATCGCGGTGCTCAGCGTGCTCGTCACCACGGTGCTCGGCACGCTCATGGGCCTGGCCCTGGGCCGCCACCGCTTCCGCGGGCAGGGCGTGACCAACCTGGTGATATTCGCCGCCGTCTCCTCGCCGGAGCTCGTCATGGGCGCCTCGCTGCTGTCGCTGTTCATCAGCACCGGCGTGCAGACGGGCTTCGCGACCGTGGTCGTGGCGCACGTGCTGTTCTCGCTGTCGTTCGTGGCGATCACCGTGCGGGCCCGGGTGATCGGCCTCGACCCCTCGATCGAGGAGGCCGCCCGCGACCTGGGCGCCTCCGCCTGGACGACGTTCTGGCGGATCACCTTCCCGATGATCCTGCCCGGCGTGGTCGCGGGCGCGCTGCTCGCCTTCGCGCTCTCCATCGACGACTTCGTCATCACCCAGTTCACCAGCGGCCCGACCCAGACGTTCCCGCTGTGGATCTGGGGCGCGACCCGGATCGGCGTGCCGCCGCAGGTCAACGTCATCGGCACGCTCATCTTCGCGGTGGGTGTCGCGGTCGCCGCGGTCAACGCGGTCACCGCGCGCCGCCGCCCCACCTAGCCGCCGCACGGCCCCGGCATCCGGAAAGGGAGGTGAGACCGCGTTCAGGCGGGGGGAACCCGCGTGCGGTCCTCCGGGACCGCACGACAACCACATACAGAACCGACTCACCGTAGGGAAGTGAGACTGTGGATCCGCTGAAGGCCCTTGCTGATGCGGAGCGCACGCCGTACTGGCTGGACAGTCCGGCGAAACCCGAGCCGCGACCGCGGCTCTTCGGAGACACCACCGCCGACCTGGCGGTGGTCGGCGGAGGCTTCTCGGGGCTGTGGACCGCCCTGATGGCCAAGGAGCGCGACCCCTCCCTCGACGTGGTCCTGCTGGAGGGGCGCAGGATCGGCTGGGCGGCGACCGGCCGCAACGGCGGGTTCGCGATGGCGACCCTCACCCACGGGATCGCCAACGGACTGGAGCGCTGGCCCGAGGAGATCGCGACCCTGGAGCACCTGGGACTGCGCAACCTCGACGAGATCGGGGAGACCGTCGCCAGATACGGCATCGACTGCGGCTACGAGCGCACCGGCGAGCTGCACGTGGCCACCGAGCCCTGGCAGCTGGAGGAGATGCACCGCAACGCCGAGATCGCCGGCGAGATGGGCGTGCGGTTCGACGTGATGGACGCCGCCCAGGTCAGGGCGGAGGTGGACTCGCCCACCTACGTCGGCGGCATGTGGGAGCGCGACGGCTGCGCGATGGTCGACCCCGCCGCCCTGGCGTGGGGCCTGCGCCGGGCCTGCCTGGAGCTGGGCGTGCGCATCCACGAGCGCACCCCGGTCCGCCACATGCGGGACACCCCGGCGGCGATGGAGCTGCTGACCCCGCACGGCAGGGTCCGGGCCCGCCGGGTCGCCCTCGGCACCGGCGTCTTCCCGCCGCTGCTGCGGCGGCTGAAGTACTTCCTGGTCCCGGTCTACGACTACGCCCTGGTCACCGAGCCGCTCACGGCCGACCAGCTGGCCTCGGTCGGCTGGCGCAACCGGCAGGGCGTCGGGGACTCGGCCAACCGGTTCCACTACTACCGGCTGACCCCCGACGACCGCATCCTGTGGGGCGGCTACGACGCGGTCTACTACAACGGCGGCCGGATGCGGCCGGAGTACGAGCAGCGCGACGCGACCTTCGCCACGCTCGCCGAGCACTTCTTCACCACCTTCCCCCAGCTGTCCGGGGTGCGCTTCACCCACCGGTGGGGCGGCGTCATCGACACCTGCAGCCGGTTCAGCGCCTTCTACGGGCGCTCGCACGGCGGGCGCGTCGCCTACGCCGTCGGCTACACCGGCATGGGCGTCGGCGCGACCCGCTTCGGGGCCGGCGTCATGCTCGACCTGCTGGACGGCCGGCGGACCGAGCGGACCGCGCTGCGGATGGTCAGGGAGAAACCGCTGCCCTTCCCGCCCGAGCCGGTCCGCTCGGCCGGGATCCAGATGACCCGCTGGTCGATCGCCCAGGCCGACCTCAACCAGGGCCGCCGCAACCTCTGGCTGCGGACCCTGGACCGGATGGGCCTCGGCTTCGACTCCTGACCCGACCTCCGGGACCCGTACGGCTCGCGTCCGCGGCGCGGGCCGTACAGACTTGGAGGATGACCGAGAGGGTGGAGTTCACCGCCGACGGCATCACGCTCGTCGGCGACCTGCGCGTCCCGGAGGGGGCCGGCCCGCACCCGGCGCTGGTCCTCACCGGGCCGTTCACCGGCACCCGCGACCAGGTGACCGGGCGCTACGCCGCCCGGCTGGCCGAGGCGGGATACGTGACGCTGGCCTTCGACCACCGCACCTGGGGCGAGTCGGGCGGGAGCCCGCGCTGCGACGAGGACCCCCAGGGCAAACTGCGCGACCTGCGGGCCGCCGTCTCCCTGCTGCGCGCCCGGCCCGAGGCGGACGGCGCCCGGATCGGCGCGGTCGGCATCTGCCTGGGCGCGGGCTACGCGCTGAAGTTCGCCGCCTTCGACCCCCGGGTGCGGGCCTTCGCCGGGGTCGCGGGGGCCTACAACAACCCCTACGCCATGCTCGCCGGGATGACCCCGGACGGCTACCGGCGGGCGCTGGCCGCCCACACCGAGGTGCTGGAGCGCCAGGACCTCGGCGGGCCTGTGGAGTACCTGCCGGCCGTCGCGGCCGAGGGGGAGGCGGCGATGCCGGGCGACGAGCCGTTCGCCTACTACGGCACCGGGCGCGGCGCCTCCCCGCACTGGCGCAACCAGGTCACCCGGGCGTCGCTCCGCGAGCTGATCACCGTGGACAACATGACCGGCGCCGACTTCCTCGGGCCCAAGCCCGGGCTCGTCGTGCACGGCGTCGTCGACCGGTTCTGCTCCCCGGAGGGCGCCGAGGAGGCCTACAAGCGGATGGACGGGCCCAAGAAGCTCGTCTGGCTGGACGCCCGGCGCCACATCGACCTGTACGACGGCGAGCCGCACGTCACCCAGGCCGTCGAGGCCGTCGCCGCCTTCTTCGCCGAGCACCTCTGACCCGGCCGCCTCGGCCCGGCCCGGCCGCCTCCCGGCACGCCGGGCCGGCGGCGCCCGCCGGAAGGGGCGCCGCCGGGAGGGGAGGACGAGGGCCGTACATCCATCGGTGTACGGCCCGGATGGGTCCGCGCGACGATGTCCCGCGCCGCCGGCGGCGGGATCGTGGGGAGTGTGACCGACCGACGTATCGACGCGCTCGACGTGCTCCGCGGCCTCGCCATCATGGGCACGCTCGGCACCAATATCTGGATCTTCACCAGTCCCGCGGGGCCGGCGGGCGTGCTGGGGGCGCTGGAACAGCCCGGGACCGCGGAGACCCTCCTGCGCTTCCTGACCAACGGCAAGTTCCTGGCCCTGCTCACCCTGCTGTTCGGGGTGGGACTGGAGCTGCAGTACCGCTCGGCGCGGCGCCGGGGCGCGCGCTGGCCCGGCTGGTACCTGTGGCGGGCGGCGCTGCTGCTGGCCGAGGGGCTCCTCCACTACCTGCTGATCTTCGAGTTCGACGTGCTGATGGGTTACGCCGTGACCTCGGTGGTCGTCGCCTACCTGATCGGCCGGAGCGACCGCGTCGTCCGGGCGTGGATCACCGTGCAGGTCGTGGTGGTGACGGCGGGGATCGCCGTGCTCACCGCCGCGCTGCTGACCGTGGAGGACACCGCGGCCGGGGGGACCGGGGCGCCGGGCACGCTGTTCACCGAGGGGAGCTACGCCGACCAGGTGGCCGCCCGCATCGAGTCCTTCGCCCTCTACCGGCTGGAGGCGGTGATCATCGTCCCGACGGGCATCGCGCTGTTCCTGCTCGGCTCGCAGCTGATGCGCGCCGGCGTCTTCGAGGACTCCGCCCGGGGCGCCGCGCTCCGCACCCGGCTCATGGTCCTCGGGTTCGGCGTGGGCGCGCCGCTGAACCTGCTGACCTCCTTCGCCGGGGACGCCTGGTTCCTGGTGGACCGCTACCTGCTGCCGCCGCTGGTCGCCCTGGGCCTGCTCGCCCTGGTCACCGCCGTCGTGCAGCGCATGTCCGGGACGCCGGGGCCGCTGCGGCGCGGCGTGAGGGGCGTCGGCAGGACCGCGCTGAGCTGCTACGTGCTGCAGAACCTGGTGGCCTCGGTGCTGTGCTACGGCTGGGGGCTCGGGCTGGCGGCGCGGCTGGAGTCCCTGCGCCCCTGGTGGACGGTGGCGGCCTGGGCGGGCATCTGCACCCTGTTCACCGTGCTGGCCGCGCTCTGGCTGCGCCGCTTCGAGCGGGGCCCGCTGGAGCTGCTCTGGCAGTGGGCCTACCGGGCGCCGCAGCGGGTGCGGTCCGGGCCGGGGCGCACGCCGGAGCCCGGGCCGGAGCGTGAGACGGCCGCCCGCTGACGCGCCCGCGCGTGCGGCACGGCCGGGCGGACACGACCGATGGGCCTCCGGACGTGGGACGACCGGCCCTGAGCGCGGGGCCTCACGGCCGCCGGGGCGGGGCGATGACCGGGCGCAGGGCGTCCAGCACGGCCGGGTCCTCGATCGTGGAGGGCACGGGCTCGTCGGCGCCCTCGGCCATGCCCCGCATGGTCTTGCGCAGGATCTTGCCCGAACGGGTCTTCGGCAGCGCCGGCACCACGTCCACCCGCTTGAGCGCCGCCACCGCCCCCACCTGCTCGCGGACCGCCCGGACCAGCTCGGCCAGGAGGGTCTCCGGATCGGCGTCCACGCCGCTCTTGAGCACCACGAACCCGCGCGGGACCTGGCCCTTCAGCTCGTCGGCCACCCCGATCACCGCGCACTCCGCCACCGCCGGGTGCGCGGCCAGCACCGCCTCCATCGCGCCCGTCGAGAGGCGGTGCCCGGCCACGTTGATCACGTCGTCGGTGCGGCCCATGACGTACAGGTAGCCGTCCGCGTCCCGGTAGCCGCCGTCGCCGGTCAGGTAGTACCCGGGGAAGGCCGACAGGTAGGACTTCACGTACCGCTCGTCGTCCTGCCAGAGCGTGGGGAACGCGCCGGGCGGCAGCGGGAGCCGGATGCAGATCGCGCCCTCCTCGCCGGGGCCGCACTCCGACCCGTCGGGGCGGAGCACCCGCACGTCGTAGCCGGGTACGGGCACGGTGGGGGAGCCCGGCTTGACCGGCATCGGTTCCAGGCCGCGCAGGTTCGCTGCGACGGGCCAGCCGGTCTCGGTCTGCCACCAGTTGTCGATCACCGGCACGCCGAGCTTGTCGGCCGCCCAGCGGTAGGTGTCCGGGTCCAGCCGCTCCCCGGCCAGGAACAGCGTGCGCAGCGACGAGACATCGTGGGCGGCCAGCTGCCGCGCGTCCGGGTCCTCCCGG
This sequence comes from Planomonospora alba, assembly GCF_039534085.1. Taxonomy (NCBI): domain Bacteria; kingdom Bacillati; phylum Actinomycetota; class Actinomycetes; order Streptosporangiales; family Streptosporangiaceae; genus Planomonospora; species Planomonospora alba. The sequence goes on along the minus strand of NZ_BAAAUT010000002.1, from coordinate 26,989 downwards.
CGGATCGCCCGGAACGCGGTCGGCGCGGTGAACAGCACGTTCACCCCGTGCTGGGCGACCACCCGCCAGAACGCGCCCGCGTCCGGCGTGCCCACCGGCTTGCCCTCGTACAGCACGCTCGTCGCGCCGAGCAGCAGCGGGCCGTAGACGATGTAGGAGTGGCCGACCACCCAGCCGACGTCGGAGGCCGCCCAGAACACCTCGCCCGGCCGCACGCCGTAGACGTTGCGCATGCTCCACAGCAGCGCCACCGCGTGGCCGCCGTTGTCGCGGACCACGCCCTTGGGCCGGCCGGTGGTCCCGCTGGTGTACAGGACGTAGAGCGGGTCGGTGGCCCGGACCGGCACGCACGGGACCGGTTCGGCGTTGACCGCGGTCCACTCGACGTCCCGGCCCGCGACGAGCTCGGCCCGGGCCTGCTCGCGCTGGAGGATCACGCAGCGCTCCGGCCGGTGCCCGGCCAGCTCCAGCGCGGCGTCCAGCATCGGCTTGTACGGCACGACGCGGGAGGGCTCGATCCCGCAGGAGGCCGAGACGACGACCTTGGGCCGCGCGTCGTCGATGCGGGCGGCCAGCTCCTTCGGGGCGAACCCGCCGAACACCACCGAGTGCACCGCGCCCAGCCGCGCGCAGGCGAGCATGGCGACCACGGCCTCGGGCACCATCGGCATGTAGATCACGACGCGGTCCCCCCGCTCCACGCCCAGGCCCCGCAGGACCCCGGCGAAGCGGGCGACCAGGCCCAGCAGCCCGGCGTAGGTGATCTTCCGGCACGTCCCGGTGACGGGGCTGTCGTGCACCAGCGCGACCCGGTCGCCGTGCCCGGCCTCGACGTGCCGGTCGAGCGCGTTGAAGCAGGTGTTCAGCTCCCCGTCGGGGAACCACCGGTAGAACGGCGCTGCGCTGTCGTCCAGCACCCGCTTGGGCGGGACGCTCCAGGTGACGGCCTCGGCGGCCTGTCCCCAGAAGCCTTCGGGGTCGGCGATGCTGCGGGCGAAGACATCGGCGTACGGCATGCCGTCATCATGCCCCCGCCGTGCCCGCCCGCCCAGGACCCGTCGACCGGCGGTCGTTTCCGTGCGGCCGCCGGGTCCTGCCTCCGGGGGCCGGGCGGGGCGGACTCCGGGGCCGGGCGGTTCCGGAACCCGCCCCGCCCCGGCCCCGCGTGCGGGACGGGCTCAGACCACCAGCAGGGTCTTGCCGACGACGTCGCGTGCCTCGATCGCGGCGTGCGCGTCGGCGGCCCGCTCCAGCGGGAAGGTCCGCCCGATGACCGGCCGGAGCCGCCCGGTCGCCGCCTCGGCCAGCGCCCGTCCGGTCAGCCGCCGCGCCTCGGCGGGCGGGAACTGCACGTCCCGGATGCCGCGCAGGCGCACCCCCCGCTCCGCCGCCTCCTCCGGGGTGATCTCGGCGAAGCTCCCGGTGGGCGAACCGTGTGCGGAGAACCGGCCGCCGCGGGCCACCGCCCCGAACGCCTCCCGGCCGATCCGCCCGCCGACCCCGTCGTAGACGACGTCGGCTCCGGCGCCGCCGGTCAGTTCGCGCACCCGCTCCGCCCAGCCGGGCGCGGAGGGGTCCAGCACGGCGTCGGCGCCGAGCCCCCGGACCGTCTCCGTCTTCCGCGCGCCGCGGGCGGTGCCGGCGACCCACGCGCCCGCCGCGTGCGCCAGTTGCACCAGCAGCACGCCCATGCCGCCGCTCGCCCCGGTCACCAGCACCCGCTCTCCCGGCCGGACGCGGGCCGCCTCGAACAGGCCCAGCGCGGTGACGCCGTCGTGCGCGAGCGCCGCCGCCTCGCGCAGGTCCACTCCGTCGGGCACCTCGACCAGCGTCTCGGCCGGGACCGCCGCCCGCTCGGCGTAGCCGCCCTCCACCCCGGTCCGGGTGACGACGCGCCGCCCGGACCAGCCGGGGTCCACGCCCTCCCCGACGGCGGCCACCCGCCCGGCGATCCCGCCGCCCGGCACGTACGGCGGGCGCACGCCGAAGTACTCGCCGCCCGCGCCGCTCCTGATCTGCGCCTCGAGGAACAGGGTGTCCACCACGGCCACGTCCACCACGACCTGCCCCGGCCCGGCGACCGGGTCGGGCGCCTCGTGCACGGCCAGCACCTCGGGCCCTCCGAACGCCTTAGCCTCCACCACGCGCATGTGCCTTCTCCCTCCGGCGGTGTCTCCGCTCCGTCGGGAGCATTCTGAAACCTCAACAAGGATTGAGGTCAATTGGAGGAGGCGGCACCGCGCGGCGGGCGGGCTCCGCAGGCCCCGGCGTCCGCGGGCGTCCGGGACCGGGAGCCGGGGCCGGGCCGCGGCGGGAGCCGGGCTCGGGCCGCGGTGGGAGTCGGGCTCGGGCCGCGGTGGGAGCCGGGCTCAGGACGCGGCGGCCGCCGGGGAGGTGAGGACCGTGCCGGAGGTGCCGTCCACGGTGACCTCCTGGCCGGACACGATGCGCTCGGTCGCGTGCGCGACGCCCACGACCGCCGGGATGCCGTACTCGCGGGCGACCACCGCGCCGTGCGAGTTGGCTCCGCCCATCTCCATCACCAGGCCGCCCGCGGTCAGGAACAGCGGGGTCCATCCCGGGTCGGTGGACGGGCAGACCAGGATCTCGCCGGGCTCCAGGCGCGCCCCGACCGGGTCGAGGACCACCCGGGCGACGCCGGTGACGCCGCCCGCCGAGGCCGGGGTGCCGGTCAGCGCGCCGTCCGGGGCGGACAGCGGGCCGGCGACCGCCTCGGGCTCGGTGCCGTCCGACAGGACGATCCGCGGCACGTGCCTGCGCCGCCGCTCGCGCGCGTCCTCCTCGCGCCGCGCGGCGACGAGCGCGCGCAGGGCGCCGGGGCCGGGCTGGGTATCCGGTCCGGGCGGGGCGCCGGCGGGAGCACCGGACGGGCCGCCGGCCAGCGCGGCGCGCACCTCCGGCAGGGTGAGGAAGAACACGTCGCCGGGGGCGTCCAGCACGCCGCGTCCGGCCAGTTCGGCGCCGACGGCGGCCACTTCGGCACGGGCCGCGGCGACCGACGTCACCGCCAGGAACTTGGGGAACTCGCGCAGGCCCGCCAGGGCGCGGGCCCGGCCGAGGGCGAAGCGCACCGCCCGGCCCCGCAGCCCGCCCGCGCGGGCCGCCAGGGTCTCCACCATCGCCTCGGCCTCCGCAGCGCCCCGGGCGAACTGCGCGTCCGGGGCCAGGGCCGGGTCGTCCAGCCGCAGGTAGTTGGCGAGCACGCCGATGACGTGCACCGGGTCGTCCGCCCAGCGCGGCGCGCCCAGGTCGATCTCGGCGACCGCGCGCACGCCGTAGTCGTCCAGGAAGGTCCGCAGGCCCTCCTGGACCACGGCGGGCAGCGTCCCGGCCGCGAAGCGCGCAGCGAGCCCGGCGGCGGGGGAGCCCAGCAGCAGGGAGGCGGCCGCGGCGTCCTCGCGGATCCGGGCGGCCAGATGCCACAGGGCCAGGTCCATCTCGGTGGTCACGTTGCCCGGCAGGCCGCGCAGCACGGTCGGCAGGTCGCCGGGGCGGGCGCGCCGGCCCAGCAGGCGCGCGGCCAGGCCGAGCATGGCGAACCCCGCTCCCGCGCCCGGCGCGATCCGCGGGATCACCGGGAACGTCTCGTCGAGCAGGATGCGCTCGGTCCGGTCGAGGCGGCCGCGCGGATCGGCGTCCGGCGGGGAGGCCAGCCGCGCCCGCAGCTCCGCCTCCACCCGCCGCGCGTGCCGGTGCGCGCTCGGCGGATCCAGCAGCGCCCGCAGCGCGCGCGCCGGGACGCGGTAGCGGCGCCCGATCCGCAGCAGGCGGCGGAGGGCGGGGAGCGGCGAGCGGTGCGTCACGGCGAAGCGGGGGTCGGCGGCCAGCGCGCGCAGGACCACGGCCGAGCGGGCCTCCATCACGTCGAGCACCCGGGGGAAGAGCGCCCGGCCCACCCGGCTGCGCACGATCCCGGTGACGTCGAGGAAGAGCCGCCCGCCGGCCTCGGCGAAGAACGGCGCCCCCGCCGCCGGGTCGGCCGCCCGCCGGCCGTTCATCAGGCGGTCGAAGGAGGCCGACATCAGCCGGAACGCCGACATGCCCATCGGGGTGACCGGCTGGTGGAGCCCCTGGGCGAGGCTGCCGCAGAAGTAGATCCGCGTCCCGTCCGGCCCGGTCCGGTCGCCCGGTCCGCCGTGCCGGGGGACCGGGTAGAGGGTGGTGATCGGGCGCGCCTGGGTCAGCCAGAGGGCGCCGCCGGCGTCGACGGCCCACTCGGTGTCCTGCGGGGCCCCGTAGTGCTCCTCGACCCGGCCGCCCAGCTCGGCCAGGGCCCTGACCTGCTCGTCGGTGAGGCAGAGGCGGTCCGCCTCCTCGCCGTCCGCTCTCTCGACGCGCTCGACGCCGCCGCCGGCGGCCGGCCGTACGGCCAGCCGCTTGCCGCCCGGCCGCCGCCCGGTGATCCGCCCGGTCGCGATGTCCACCGTGAAGCGGTCGGGGTCGACCGCGCCGGAGACCACCGCCTCGCCGAGCCCGGGGGCGGCGTCGATCACCGCCGTGCGCCGCCGCCCGGTGACCGGGTCGGCGGTGAACATCACCCCGGCGACCTCGGCCCGCACCATCTCCTGGATCACGACGGCCAGGCGGACGGACCGGTGGCCGATGCCGTGCCCCGCGCGGTAGACCACGGCCCGGTCGGTCCACAGGGAGGCCCAGCAGCGCCGGACCGCGTCCAGCACCGCCTCCGGGCCGACGACGTTCAGGTAGGTGTCCTGCTGCCCGGCGAAACTGGCGCCGGGCAGGTCCTCGGCGGTGGCGGAGGAGCGGACCGCGACGGGTCCGCGCGCGCTGCGCCGCACGGCCTCGGCGACGTCGTCGGGGACCGGCGCCCCCAGCACGGCGGCGCGGGCGGTCGCGGCCAGGGCGGCCAGGCTCCCGGTGTCGGTGGGGGAGGCCGCCTCCAGCGCGTCGAGCACCGCCTCCAGCGCCCCGGAGCGCTCGGTGACCCGCCGGTAGGCCTCGGTGGTCAGGCAGACGCCGGGCGGGACGGGGAACCCGGCGGCGGTGAGCACGCCGAGGTTGGCGGCCTTGCCTCCGACGAGCGGCAGCATTCCGGGCGCGATGTCCTCGAACGCCAGGACCAGCGGAGTCTCCATGGCACACGCCTCCTCGGCACTCACCCTAGGCCCGCCCCGAGATTAAATCAACAGATGATGAAATACGGGGCGGCCGGCTCGCCGGAGGGGCGCCGGTGGTCCGGAGGGGCCGCCGCGGGGCGCCCCCGCGCCGGGGCGGCGGTGACGGGAGCGGCCGGGGTGCCGCCGGGGTGCCGAGCCCCGGAAATATGAGGAAACGGTCATCCATGGCATAACATGGCATCCGCGTGCGCTGTGAGCGCATGCCTGTCATGACCGCCCGGCGGCCGCCTACCTGAAAGGGGCGGTATCTACCTCGGTCGAAGCCCACCACGACGGTGGCGCTCCCCCGCAGGGCCGGGCGGCGTCCCCGTCTGGAATCTCGACGGAGACGCAAGTGAAGTCCTACCTCGCCGTGCTCGCCTCCCCCGGAGCCTGGAGGTTCCTCGCCCCCGCCCTCCTCGCCCGCCTGCCGTACGCGATGCTGCAGATCGGGATCCTCCTGCTCGTGGAGTGGTCCACCGGCTCGTACGGCGCGGCGGGCATCGCCTCCGCCGCCGCGGCGGTGGCGCAGGCGCTGATCGGCCCGCAGACCGGCCGGCTCGCCGACCGCTACGGCCAGGCGAGGGTGCTCGTCCCGCAGGCCCTGCTGCACGGCCTCGCGCTGGGCGGCCTGCTGGCGCTGGCCGCCGCGCACGCCCCGGCCGCGGTGCTGGTGGCCGTCGCGACGCTGGCCGGCGGCTCGATGCCGCAGGTCGGCTCCATGGTCCGCGCCCGCTGGGCCCACCTGCTCGGCGGCTCCCAGGACCGGCTGAGCACGGCCTTCGCCCTGGAGTCGATCACCGACGAGCTGACCTTCACCGTCGCCCCGGTGCTGCTGGTGGCGCTGTCCACCGGCTTCTCACCCGTCTGGGCCCTGGCCGCCGCCCTGGTCATGGTGGTGACCGGCACGCTGGCGTTCTCCGCGGTCCGCCGGGGCGCCCCCGAGCCGGTGCCGGTCGTGGTCCGCGCCCGGCACGGCGTGCTGCGGATGCGCGGCGTGGCCCTGCTCGCGGCGGCGTTCGTCGCGATCGGCACCGTCTTCGGCAGCCTCCAGGTCGGCATCACCTCGTCGACGGCCGCCCTCGGCCAGGCCGGGGCGGCGGGCGCGGTCTACGGGACGTTCTCCGGCGCCAGCATGGTCGGCGGCCTGCTGTACGGGCTCGTCCGGTGGCGGGCGCGGGCCTCGCACCGGCTCGCGGCCGCCGTCGGCCTGCTCTCCGCGGCGACGGTCGCGCTGGGCTTCGCCGGCTCGCTTCCGGCGCTGTACGGCGCCGCGGCCCTGGCCGGGTTCGTCATCGCCCCCGCGGTGATCACGGGCTACACCCTGGTCGAGCAGCTGGTCCCCACCGAGGTGCGGACCGAGGCGTTCACCTGGCTCAACGGCGCGACCGGCCTGGGCATCGCCACCGGAGCCGCGGTGGCCGGCCAGCTCGTGGACCGGCTCGGCACCGGCTCGGCGTTCCTCGTCCCGCCGGTCACCACCGGCCTGGCCGCCCTGCTGCTGGTGCTGTTCCTGCGCCGCCTGGCGCCCGCGGCGCACGCCTCCCGCGGCCGGGAGCTGGTCACGGCCTCCTGACCGGGGTCCCGGGCGCGCCGGGCTCCCCGCGGCCTCCCGGCGCCCCGGGGCCGGCGCGGCCCCGGAGCGTCCCCGGAGCGTCCCCGGCGCGTCTCGGGCGCGGGCGTCAGCCGCGGGCGGCCTGGGCGGCGCGCCGGGCCTCGCGGCGCTCGACGAAGCGGGAGGCGGTGACCTCCGTGCGGCTCAGGAAGTCCGCGAGCTCGTCGCGGGCCTTCTCGCCCTCGGCGTCGAGGCCCTCGATGTCGAAGACGCGCCACTGCCGCAGGACCGGCATGAGCACGTCGTCGAGGTGCAGGCGCAGGTCGTAGATCCCGGCGTTGGCGATGATCATCGCCTTGCGGGTGAAGCCCTCGATGCCGGTGCCGGGCATCTGGAAGGTGGTGACCACGTCGGTGACGGCGCGCATGGTCTGGCTCGGGGTGAGCTCGAAGGCCGCGGCCAGCAGGTTCCGGTAGAAGAGCATGTGCAGGTTCTCGTCGGCCGCGATCTTGGCGAGCAGGCGCTCGCAGTTCGGGTCCTTGGACGCCTTGCCGGTGTTGCGGTGGGAGATGCGGGTGGCCAGCTCCTGGAACGAGACGTACGCCAGGGAGTGCAGCACGCCCTCGTAGGCGTTGCTGAACCCGGCCTCCATGTGGACCATCCGGGCCCGCTCCAGGGCGACCGGGTCGACCGCCCGGGTGACCGTGAGGTAGTCGCGCAGGGCGGTGCCGTGGCGGTCCTCCTCCGCGGTCCAGCGGTGCACCCAGGTGCCCCAGGCGGCGTCGCGCCCGAAGGTGGTGGCGATCTCGTGGTGGTAGCTGGGGAGGTTGTCCTCGGTCAGCAGGTTCACGATGAGGGAGACGCGGGCGTCCTCGGGGATGGTCGAGTCGCTCTCGGACCAGGCCTCGCCGCCGAGCACGCCGTCGAAGTCGCGGCCCTCGGACCACGGGATGTACTCGTGCGGGAACCACTCCTTGGCGACGGCGAGGTGCCGGTCCAGTTCGCGGGCGACGACGGGCTCAAGCTCCAGCAGCAGCTCGGTCTGACTGAACTCTCGCATAAGGCTTCCCCCTCGTAGATTACGGAACCGTAACCTACGCTAGCGTAGGTAAAACGCTCTCCCCGTAGTGCGATCGCCCCTATTTATTGGCCGAGGATTTGTGGTTTTCCCAACTTGTGATGAAGGGCCTCGGGGGTGGGCGTCGGCCCGCCGCCCGCGTGCCCGGCGGCCAGGAAGACCAGCGCCATCTCGGCGGCCAGCAGCAGGCGCTCCACCAGGCCGTAGTAGTCCGGCCCGCCGACGAGGTCCGCGAACGGCGACCCCGGGTGCGCCGCCAGGAACGCGGCCAGCAGCGCCGCCGACGCCGCGCTCACCGCGCGCAGCACGGCGTCGCCGTACCGGCGGCCGAGCAGCCAGCCCGCGCCCGGCAGCGCGGTGAACACCACGGCCGCCGACCAGCGGTGGATCTCCCCGGCGACCGAGACGACCCCGGGCGCGGGGTCGGTCGGGAACGCCGCGGTCAGCAGCAGGCCGAGCGCCCCGGCGAGCAGCAGCACCCGGGCCGCCGCGCTGCGCAGCGGGTCGGTCCGGGCCAGGCCGTACGCGGTCCACAGGCAGCCCGACGCCAGCGCCAGCGTGCCGCCGACCAGCGCCCAGGCTGTGGCGTCCACCAGCGCGTAGTCGCTGACCAGTCCGGACATCGGGTCCACGGCCCCGCCGGCGGCCAGGTGCGCGTAGGCCGTCGCGGCCGCGGCGAGCACGGCCCCGGCCCGGCCGAGCCGGGACCACACCGCGTCCCCGGCGTCCCCGGCGTCCCCGGTCTCCCCGATGTCCCGGGCGCCCCCGGCGGCACCCGCGTCCTCGGCGCTTCCCACACTCCCCGCGTATCCGGCGTCCCTCACCGCGCCACCTCCCGGTAGATCTCCTCGAACCGGGCCAGGGAGGCCTCGTGGTCGTGGGTCAGCGCGATGGCGCGGCCCGCCGCGCCCATGGCGGCCCGCAGCCCGGGGGACTCCAGCAGCGCGGTCAGGTGGCCGGCCAGCGCCCGGACGTCACCGGGCCGGTACAGGTGGCCGTTCTCGCCGGGCCGCACCAGGTGGGGCAGGGCCATCGCGTCGGCGGCGACCACCGGCAGGCCGCTGGCCATGGCCTCCAGCGTGGCGATGCTCTGCAGCTCCGCGACGCCCGGCATGGCGAAGACGTCGGCGGCGGCGTAGGCGTCGGGCAGCATCCCGTCCGGGACGAAGCCGAGGAAGACCACGTGGTCGCCGACGCCGATGCGCCGCGCCAGCTTCTCCAGCGCGGCCCGCCGGTTGCCGGTCCCGGCCAGCACCACCTGGGCCTCGGTCCCGTTCAGGATGTACGGCAGCGCGCGGACGAGCTCGTCGAGCCGTTTCTCCTCGTCCAGCCGCCCGACGAACAGCACGGTCGGCAGGTCGGGCAGGTCCAGGGCCTTCCGCGCCCACCTGCGGGGCTCGGCGCGCGGCTGGAACCGCCCGAGGTCGATGCCGCACGAGACCGGCTCGACGGGGCGGTCGAAGCCCTTGCCTGCCAGGAGGCCGGCCGCGATGCGGGTCGGCGTGGTGATCCGGTCGGCCCGGGAGAAGACCCGGTTGAAGTCGCGCCAGGCGAGGTCGCCCGCCCGCGTGCGGAGCGGCCCGGGGACGTGCGCGAACTGGAAGAGGTTGTCGGGCATGAAGTGGTTGGTGGCGACCACCGGGACGCCCGCGCGCCGGGCGGCCGAGATCGCCGCCCGGCCCACCACGAAGTGCCCCTGGACGTGGACCACGTCGGGATCGATCGCGCGGACCAGGCCGTCGAGCCTGGCCGGGACCGAGACCCGCATGGTCGGGTGGACCAGCAGCGGCGCCGAGCGCAGCCGGTGCACCGTCACCCCGTCCACGAGCTGGGTCCTGGCCGGCCCGGTGTCCGAGGCGCAGACCACGTGCACGTCGTTGCCCCGCCGGGCCAGGCCCCGGGCGAGCCGGTGGGTGAAGTAGGAGGCGCCGTTCACGTCCGGGGGGTAGGTGTCGGTGCCGATCAGCACCCGGCGCGGAGGGGTGGTGGAGGACCCGGCCTCCGGAGCGGGGGCGGGGGCGGGGCCCGGGTCGGAGACGGGGAGGGGGACGGGGACGGGCAGGGCCATGGGGACTCCTTCGTCGGGGGTCGGGCCGGGCGGGACGGGTGGTGAGGACGGCGGCCGGGCGGGCCGCGGGCGGCTGGTGCGGGCGGAGGGGTTCATGGACCGGTCGGGCCGGGGGCGGGCGAGAGCGGGGTGGTCCGGGCCAGGGCGACGGTCCCGGCGGCGGTGAGCCCGGCCGCGGCCAGGGCGGTGAGCGTGCTCGCCACCCCGGTGGGCAGGGGCTCGCCGAGCAGCAGGGCGCCGAACGCGACGGCGGTGAGCGGGTCGGCCACCTGCAGGGCGGCGAAGGCGAGGCCGAAGTGGCCGACGGCGTAGGCGCGCTGCAGCAGGGCCAGCGCGAACAGCGCGGGCACGGGGGTCGCGAGCAGGAGCCAGAGCTCCACGCCGCCGCTCACCAGGACGCGGGCGAGGGTGGCGGTCGCGCCGTAGAGCACGCCCGCCCCGGTCGCCAGCAGCGCGGCGCGCCCGGCGGGGGAGACCCGGCCCGCGGCGGCCCGCAGCGCCAGGGCGACGGCGGCCGCCGCCGCGAGCAGGGCCGCCGCCTTCCCGATGCCGAGGGACGGCGGGCCGCCGTGCTCCGGGACCACCAGGACCAGGCCGGCGAGCCCGGCCGCGATCACCGCGGCGGAGGCCAGCTCCCCGCGCCGGGGTCTGCGGTGCCGCAGCGCCGCGGCGCAGGGCAGGGCGAACAGGAGGCTGGCCACCCCCATCGGCTGGACCACCGTGAGCGGGCCGTACCTGAGCGCGACGATGTGCAGGGCCGTACCCGCGCCGATGGCCAGGCCGCCGAGCAGCCACCGGGGGCGGCGCAGCAGGCGGGTGAGGGCGGGGCCGGCCGCGCCGACCGCCTCGAACTGCTGCAGCGCGGCGCCCAGCGCGAAGAACAGCGATCCCGCCAGCGCCAGGCCGGCCGCGAGCACAGTCATGCGCACTCCTCCCAGAGCAGATCAAGGCATGGCGAGATGACCGCGACGCCTCGCGGAGGCGTCCGGACGGGGGCTTGCGGTGAATTACTGGCAGCGTCCCGCAGGGAGCGGGCCCGGATCCATGGGGGATCTCCCTGACTTCCGGATGAGATCCCTGAGAGCCGCATGGGGGACGGGAGGGGGGCCGGGCCGGGCGCGGGGGCCCGGCGGGCCCGGCCGGACCGCTGCGCGGGGTCCGGCGGGAGGGGACCGGGGGAGACTGGGGGAGGAGGCCGGGGGAGGGGTCAGTCGGCCGTGACCGGCTCCGGCTCCGGCTCGGGGAGGGCGGGGCTCCGGCGGCGCCGCAGGTGCCGGACCACCTCGACGACCACGGTGATCGTCACGGCGATGCCGAGGCCGAGCAGCAGGCCCTTGACCGGGTCGTGCTCGAAGGCGGCGCCGCCCACGTAGCCGATCAGGGCCGAGTAGACCGCCCAGGAGACGGCGGCGACGGCGTCGAACAGGGCGAAGGACCGGCGGGGGTAGGCGACCGCGCCCATCGTCAGCGTGCAGGCCGTACGGCCGCCCGGAATGTAGCGGGCGACCACCAGGACGAGCCCGCCCCGCTCGGCCAGCGCGCGCTCCGCCCAGGCGAAGGCCTTTCCGGTCCGCCTGCCGTTGCGCAGCCTGCCGTGGGTGGTGCGGCCGATGGCGTAGGAGATGTGGTCGCCGGTGAAGGCGCCCAGTGCCGCCACGGCGATCACCAGGGCCACGTCCGGCGCGCCGGTGGAGGCGGCGAACACGCCCGCCGTGATGACCGAGGTCTCGGCGGGCACGACGGGGAAGAACCCGTCGAGCACCGCCAGCGCGAACAGCGCGAGATAGATCCAGGGCGAGGACATCGCCTGCTGGAGGGCGTCGAGGATGGCTTGGGTCACGACCGGGCTCCATCGGTGTCGGGGATCTGCCAGGACACGCTGGCGGGTCTCGGGCCCGCCGTCGACCGGGAGGCTCCCCGGTCCTCCGCCGGAGGTGCCCCGGAGACCTCTCCGGGGCGCACCGCGCGGACCGTACGGATTCTGCCGGTTCCGCCGGTTCGCGGGCATCGCACGAACGGCGGCGCCCACCCCTGACTTTCGTCAGGGGGAGATCTCGGACCTGGGACGGAGACGACCGGCTGCGGCGGGCCTGTACCGTCGCAGGGTGACGATCCCCCGGCCCGTTCTGCGGGACCTGCTGCTCTGGGCGGCCCTGTGCCCGCCGGTGCTGCTGTCCCCGCCCGTGCCGGCGGTCTGGGAGCCGGTGGACGGCGGGACGTGGCTGTGGACGGCCCTGGCGGGGGCGGCGGTCCTGACGGCGGCCGTGCTCGTCCGGCGCAGGGCCCCGCTCGCCGCCGCGCTGACCGTGCTGGCCGCGGGCTCGCTCGACCTGGGCGAGGGCTGGGCCACCGTGCACCTGTGGGGGCTCGACGACCGGCTCATCGGGCAGGTGAAGCTGGTCCCGCTGAACGGCTTCACCCCCGCCCTCGTGGTCCTCGGCTACCTGGTCGGACGGCGGATGAGCCGCGCCAGGCCCGCCGCGCTGGCCTACGGCGCGATCCTGGGCACGGGCGCCCTGTGCACCATGGCCGTCTCCTGCGGCCCGCGGCCCGACCCCTCGGTCGCGGGCTTCTGGTTCCCCGCCCTGTCCGGAGTGCTGGTCTGGGCCGCCCTGCCCTGGCTGGCCGGGCTGCTGCGGCGCCAGCGCGTGGAGGCGCGCACCCGGGAGAGCGCCCTGGTCGCCGCCCAGGTGCGGCTCCGCGAGCGCAACCGGATCGCCCAGGACATGCACGACTCGATCGGCCACGACCTGGCGCTGATCGCCCTGCGGGCCGCCGCCCTGGAGATGGCGCCCGACCTGGACGAGCGGCACCGGCGGGCGGCGGGGGAGCTGCGGGCCGCCGCCGCCGACACCACCGAGCGCCTGCGCCGGGTCATCGGCGTCCTGCGCGAGGACGACGAGGCGCCGCTCACCCCGGCGGTGGAGAGCGTCGCCGGGATCGTGGAGCGGGCGCGGGCCTCGGGCATGGAGGTGGAGTTGCGCGGCCCGGGCGGGCTCCGCGACCACACGGCCTGCCGGATCGTCCAGGAGGCGCTGACCAACGCCGCCAAGCACGCGCCCGGCGCCCCGGTCACGGTCGAGCTGGCCGCCTCCTCCGGAGAGATCCGGCTGACCGTCGGCAACCCGGCCCCCGGGTCGGCGCCCGCCGCGCCGCCGCCCGGCGGCGGCCTCGGCCTGATGGGACTGCGCGAGCGGGTACGGCTGGCGGGCGGCACGTTCGAGGCGGCTCCCCGCGCGGGCGGTTTCCGGGTCGCGGCGCGCTTCCCCGCGGAACGGGCTGCCGAGCCCGGGGCGGGCCGCGCGGGGGAGGCGGAGCGGTCCGGGGAACCGCCGGGCGCGCGGGAGTCCGAGAAGGGAGCGCGATGATCCGGGTGCTGCTGGCCGACGACGAGGCCATGATCCGGGCGGGGGTGCGGGCCATCCTGACCGCCGACCCGGAGATCGAGGTGGTCGCCGAGGCGGGCGACGGGCGGGAGGCGGTCGAGCAGGCGCTCGCCCACCGCCCCGGCGTCGTCCTGCTCGACGTCCGGATGCCGCGGCTGGACGGCCTGGCGGCCGTCGCCGAGCTGCGCCGCGCCGTACCCGAGGCGGCGGTGCTGATGCTGACCACGTTCGGCGAGGACGAGTACATCGCCCGCGCCCTGGCCGAGGGCGCCGCCGGGTTCCTGCTGAAGTCCGGGGACCCGCGCGAGCTGCTGGCCGGGATCCGCGCCGCGGCGGAGGGCGCGGCCTATCTGTCCCCCCGGGTCGCCCGCCGGGTCATCAGCGAGCTGGCCGGGGGCCGGCTGACGCGCGCCGCGGCGGCCCGCGAGCAGGTGGCCGGGCTCACCCCGCGCGAGCGCGAGGTCCTCGGCCTGCTCGGGGCGGGGCTGTCCAACGCGCAGATCGCCCGCCGCCTCCACCTGGTCGAGGGGACCGTCAAGGCGCACGTCAGCGCGATCCTCACCCGGCTGGGCGCGCGCAACCGGGTGCAGGCCGCGATCCGCGCCTACGAGGCGGGGCTGCTGGAGGAGGAGCCGTCCGGCTGACCGGTCAGGCGGCCGGCGCCGGCTCGTGCTGGAGCCGGCGCATGACGCGCAGGAAGGCGCCGACGGAGAAGGCCGCGGCCAGGCCGGTGATGACGGCGACGGCGGCGGTGCGGACCAGCAGGTAGCTGCCGATCGACTGGTGGAGCAGGAGCCAGATGCTCACCGCGGAGTTGGCCAGCAGCACGAAGGCCCACAGCAGGGTGATCCGGGCGAAGAACCGGCGGACCCGCTCGTGCCTGAGCACCACCGCGGGCAGGTGGACGTAGTCGAGGGTGAGCTTCTGCACCATCGGCCGACGCAGCCGCACCGAGGCGAGGAAGACCATGCTGATGCAGATCGTGCCCAGCTCGGGCTGGAGGAAGAAGTACACCGGCTCGTCGAGCCAGAAGCTGATCACGGTGCGGAGCGTGATCGCCAGCGCGGCGAGGTACATCGTCGCGGGCACCGGTGTCCGCCGGACGAGCCGCCAGCCCACTCCCGCGTACACCCAGGTCATCGCCGCGAGCATCCCGCCCGTCTCGCCGAGTGCGGCGAAGGCGGCGTAGAAGACGGCGAGGGGGGCGACGACGCCCTCCAGCAGGCGCGGCACCGCCTGGCGGGCCAGCGCGGTGAGGCGGGGCAGGGTGACGGCTTGGTGGCTCATACGGCTCCAGGACGATGGGACGACCGGCACCGGGGAACCGGCGCCTACCCCGGTGGGCCTCGATCAGGCATACGGGGAGTGTTCCATTGATTTACGGAATCGTTACTCCGTCGGTCGGCGACTCACGGTACCCGACCGGCGGAGGTGTCATGGCGCGAATCCGCGGGTCCTTGCGGCCGGGTGACGGTTCCGGAACCTACCCGCGCGGGGCCCGGTCTCCGCGCCGGGGGCGCCAAGACCGGGTAGATCGTCCGCAGGCCCGGTGCCGTCAGCCGAGCGACGCCGTGGCCAGCCGTGCGCCGAAGCCGACGAACAGCGTGCCCGCCGCGGCGGTGAGGGCCGCGGCCAGCCTGCGCCGCCGCCGGAACTGCGCGGCCAGGTAGGTGCCGCCGAAGATCAGCGTGCTCAGGTAGAGCATGCTGAAGACCTGCACGATCGCGCCGAGGACGAGGAACGACAGGGCGGGGGCCGGGTAGGCCGGGTCCACGAACTGGATGAAGAAGGAGATGAAGAACAGGATCGCCTTCGGGTTCAGCAGGCTGACGACGAGCGCCCTGCGGAAGGGGTCCGCCTCCGCGGTGCTCCCCGCCGCGCTCACGACGCCTTCCGGGCTTCCCGCCGCGGCCGCCGCGGCCCCGTCCGCCCGGGCGGCCCGCCGCGACCGCCAGGCCCCGCGCAGCATCTGCAGGCCCATCCAGGCGAGGTAGGCCGCGCCCGCGTACTTCACGGCGTTGAACAGCAGCGGATGCGCCTTCAGCACCGAGGCGGCCCCGGCCGCCGAGAGGATCATGAGCACCGAGTCGCCGACGAACACGCCCGCCGCGCCCCGGTAGCCCTGCCGGATCCCGCGCCGGGCGGCCGTGGTCAGGACGTAGAGGGAGTTCGGGCCGGGGAGCAGGATGATGAGGAACGCGCCGGCGACGTAGGTCCAGATGTCGGTGACACCGAAGAACATGAAGGGACTCCAGGGGGCAAAAGGGATCCGGTATCACCGTACTCGCCCCGGGCGGGCCACCGTACCCGCCCCGGGCGGCCCGCAGCGGCGGGGTGCCGGAGCGCCGCCCGCCGCGGATCCGCGCGGGCGGCGGCGGGGTCCGCGCGGGAACCGGGACCGGATGCCGGGGGTCGCCGGGCGGTGACCAGGCGTGACGGCGAGCACTTCGGATCGGTGCCGGAAGCCCTCGTCTTTTGGGTCTTGTGAACCACCGCTGTCAAGGCTACGATCGCGACAACTCTTAGGAAACTTTCCTAAAAAAAGAACCGAATGGAGTCGAGATGACCCGTTCGCACCCCCCGTGAACCGCGATGAGCTGTGACGACGCCTTCCACCCTGAGGCCGCCACCCGGCCTCCCGGGCGGTGAGGCGCGTACGCCCCTCCCCCCGGCGGAACGGGGAGGCTCGGTGAGCCACCCCATCCGTCACCCTTCCTGACAGGTGCGGCAAGATTCCCGGCCGCCGCCGACGCCGGCCGCGCCCCGCACCGCACCGCCGAACCACGGCCCGCCCGTCTCTCCTGCGCCACGGGACGGGCCCTGCCCGCCGTACGGCCGGCGCGCCCCTTCCCCTCCCCTCCCCGGGGCCCCTCCCCGGGTGGGGCGCGCGCCGTACGGCCACCCCCCCACCGAAACATCGAGGTCAACGTGAGATTCCGCGTCATCGCCCGATCCGCCGTCGCGCTGGCGGCACTCCTGCTGAGCACCGTGGTCGCGTCGCCGGCCCAGGCCGCCTCGGTCACCGCCGCGTTCACCAAGACCGCGGACTGGGGCTCCGGATTCGAGGGCAAGTACACGATCAAGAACGAGACCGGGTCCGCGATCAGCTCGTGGAAGGTCGAGTTCGACCTCCCCGCCGGGACGACCGTCAGCTCCTTCTGGGACGCGACGCTCACCCGCAGCGGGCAGCACTTCACCTTCGCCAACGTCGGCTGGAACGGCGCCGTCGCCCCCGGCGCGACGGTGAGCTTCGGCTTCATCGGCTCGCCCGGCGGAGCGGCCGCCGCACCGGCGAACTGCAAGGTCAACGGCGCCGACTGCGGCGGATACGGCGGCGGCCCGACCGACCCCGACCTGCCCGGCAGGCCCGGCACGCCGAGCGCGACCGGCGGCTCGAAGAGCATCACCCTGTCCTGGGGCGCGTCCTCGGGGACGGTGACCGGCTACCGCGTCTACGAGGGCTCCGCGGTGAAGGCCGCCGTCACCGGCACCAGCGCCACGATCACCGGCCTGGGCGACTGCGAGACGCACACCTACACCGTCAAGGCATACAACGCGGCCGGGGAGTCCGCCGGCGCCGAGGCCACCGCCACCACCGCAGGCTGCTCCACCGGGCCCCTGCCGGAGCACTTCCTCACCGGCTACTGGCACAACTTCGACAACGCCGCCGTCGAGCTGCGCCTGTCCGCGGTGCCCACCGACTACGACCTGGTCGCGGTCTCCTTCGGCGAGGCCACGAACACCCCCGGCGAGGTCGTCTTCGGCGTGGACCCGGGCCTGTCCGCCTCCCTCGGCGGCTACACCGACGCCCAGTTCAAGGCCGACGTCAAGACCCTCCAGTCACGCGGGCAGAAGGTCATCCTCTCGGTCGGCGGGGAGAAGGGCCGCGTCCAGGTGGCCTCCGCCGCCGCCGCGGCGGAGTTCGCCGACAGCGTCCACGGCCTGATCCGGGAGTACGGCTTCGACGGCGTGGACATCGACCTGGAGAACGGCCTCAACGCCACCTACATGGCCCAGGCGCTGCGGGACCTGCACGCCAGGACCGGCCCCGGCCTGATCATCACCATGGCCCCGCAGACCATCGACATGCAGTCCACCGGCGCCGAGTACTTCAAGCTCGCGCTGAGCATCAAGGACATCCTCACCGTCGTCCACACCCAGTACTACAACTCCGGCTCGATGCTCGGCTGCGACCGGATGGCCGCCTACTCGCAGGGCACGGTCGACTTCCTGACCGCGCTGGCCTGCATCCAGCTGGAGAACGGCCTGCGCCCCGACCAGGTGGCGCTCGGCCTGCCCGCCGGGCCCGGCGCGGCCGGCGGCGGGATCGTCGCCCCGGCCGTGGTCAACCAGGCGCTGACCTGCCTGGCCACCCGGACGGACTGCGGCCGCTTCACGCCGCCGCGCGCCTACCCCGGCATCCGGGGCGCGATGACCTGGTCGATCAACTGGGACGCGAGCAACGGCTGGAACTTCTCCAGGACCGTCAAGCCCCACCTGGCGACCCTCCCCTGAACCTCCCGCACCCCCGCGAATCTCCCGACCCCCAAGGAGAACCCATGCGACTGCGACGTGCGGCACTGGCCGTACCCGCCGCCCTGACCGTGGCGCTCACCGGGGCCCTCACCGGGCCGTCCGCCCTCGCCGCGCCCGTCCCCGCCTCCGCGCCCGCCCTCCAGGCGGCCGTGCTGTCGGCCGCCCCCCAGTGGCAGGCGTGGACGGCCTACACCGCCGGCACCGTGGTGACCTACAACGGCACCGACTACCAGGCGATCCAGAGCCACACCTCCCAGCCGGGCTGGGAGCCGCCGAACGTCCCCGCGCTCTGGAAGCCCGTCTCCGGCGGCCCCACCCAGCCGCCCGGCGTGCCCGGCGCACCCGGCGACCTCCGGGTGACCGGCACGACGAACTCCTCGATCTCCCTGGCGTGGAACGCCTCCTCCGGCACCGTGACCGGCTACCGGGTCTACGAAGGCTCCTCGGCCAGGGCGACCGTCACCGGCACCGGCGCCACCGTCTCCGGCCTGGGCGCCTGCACCACCCACACCTACACCGTCAAGGCCTACAACGCCCAGGGCGAGTCGGCCGCGAGCGGCCAGGTCACCGCCACCACCGGCGGCTGCACCACCCCGCCGCCGCCCGGGCGCATGCCCGGCGCGCCGTACCTCTACATGGGCTGGGGCAACCCGCCGAGCCCGGCCACGGTCATGAACGCCACCGGCGTCAAGTCGTTCACCATGGCGTTCATCCTGTCCAGCGGCGGCTGCACCCCCGCCTGGGACGGCAACCGGCCGCTGACCGGCGGCGCCGACGCCCAGGCCATCTCGCAGATCAAGGCCGCCGGCGGCAGCGTGCAGATCTCCTTCGGCGGCTGGTCCGGCAACAAGCTCGGCCCGAACTGCGCCACCCCGCAGGCCTTCGCCGGGGCCGTGCAGCAGGTCATCAACGCCGTCGGCCCGGCGGTGGTCGACTTCGACATCGAGAACACCGACGAGTTCGAGAACTACACCGTCCAGGACCGCATCCTCAACGGCCTGAAGATCGTCAAGCAGAACAACCCGAACGTCAAGGTCGTGGTGACCTTCGGCACCACCCGCACCGGCCCGAACGCGCACGGCCTGCGCCTGATCAACCAGGCGAAGGCGCTCGGCGTGCCGATCGACAACTACACCATCATGCCGTTCGACTTCGGCAGCTCCGACATCTACACCGACACCGTCAACGCCGCCGAGGGTCTGAAGAACGCGCTCAAGTCCGCGTACGGCTGGAGCGACGCCCAGGCCTACGCCCGCATGGGCATCTCCGGCATGAACGGCCTGTCCGACCAGCAGGAGCTGACCACCCCCGCCACCTGGCAGCGGATCACCGACTGGGCCAAGTCCAAGGGCCTGACCCGCCTGGCCTACTGGTCGGTCAACCGCGACCGCGGCTGCCCCGGCGGCGGCGTGACCTCCAACTGCAGCGGCATCTCCCAGAGCGACTGGGAGTTCACCCGGATCACCGCCGGCTTCTGACGGCGGCGAGGTGGCCGCACGGCGGACGAGCGCCTCCCGGACCCGGCCCCGCCCCGCCCGGGAGGCGCTCCCCGCGCACCCACGGCGCCGCCGCTCCCCGCCCCCCCACGAGAGCCCCGCGAGGCAGACCATGCGACGACGACCGACACCGGCACGGCGCCCGGCGACCGCGCGCCGGACGATCCCCACGAGGCTCGCCGCGGCGACCGCGGCCGCGCTGGGCGCCGCGGTGCTCGCCGCCCCGCCCGCGCACGCCGCGAACGTCATGACCAACCCCGGCTTCGAGGACGGGCTGACCGGCTGGACCTGCTCGGCCTCCTCCGGCGCGGCGGCGGTGTCCGCGCCGGTGCACGGCGGCGGCAGGGCGCTGCAGGCCACCCCGGCCGGCTCCGACACCGCGCGCTGCGCGCAGACGGTCCCGGTGCGGCCGGGCTCGTCGTACACGCTCTCGGCGTGGGTGCGGGGCGGCTACGTCTTCCTGGGCGTGGAGGGCACCGGCACCGCCGACACCAGCACCTGGGCGTCCTCTCCGTCGGCCTACACGCAGCTGACCCGGACCTTCACCACCGGCCCGGCCACGACGTCGGTCACCGTCTACGTCAGCGGCTGGTACGGCCAGGGCGCCTACCAGGCCGACGACCTCGTCCTCGACGGCCCGCCCGGACAGGGCCAGGCCCCGCCCGCCCCGACCGGCCTGACCGGCGCCGGGACGGCCACCGCCGCCACCCTGCGCTGGAACGCCGTCGCGGGCGCGACCGGCTACACCGTCTACCGGGACGGCGTCCGGGCCGGCACGGCCACCGGCACCTCCTACACCGACACCCCGCCGCCCGGCACCTACGACTACCAGGTGACCGCCTCCAACGCGGCCGGGGAGTCGCCCAGGTCCGCGGCCGTCCCGGTGACCGTCGGCGACGACGATCCACCGCCCCCGGACCCCGGGCTGCCCCGGCGGGTGCTCGTCGGCTATCTGCACGCCTCCTTCGCCAACGGCTCCGGCTACGTGCGCATGGCCGACGTCCCGGACGAGTGGGACGTCGTCAACCTCGCCTTCGGCGAACCGACCTCCGTCACCTCCGGCGACATCCGCTTCACCCGCTGCCCGGCCGCCGAGTGCCCGGGCGTCGAGTCCGAGGCGGAGTTCACCGCGGCCATCCGCGCCAAGCAGGCGGCCGGGAAGAAGGTGCTGATCTCGATCGGCGGGCAGAACGGGCAGGTCCAGCTCACCACCGCCGCCGCACGCGACGCGTTCGTGCGCTCGGTGAGCGCGATCATCGACAGGTACGGCCTCGACGGGCTGGACATCGACTTCGAGGGCCATTCGCTCTACCTCGACCCCGGCGACACCGACCTGGCGCGCCCCACCACCCCGGTGGTCGTCAACCTGATCGCCGCGCTGAAGGCGCTCAAGGCGAGGTACGGCGAGGACTTCGTGCTGACCATGGCGCCCGAGACGTTCTTCGTCCAGCTGGGCCACCAGTTCTACGGCCCCGGCCCCGCCGGCGCCGCCGACCGCAGGTCCGCCTCCTACCTGCCGGTCGTCCACGCCATGCGCGACGACCTGACCCTGCTGCACGTCCAGGACTACAACTCCGGACCGATCATGGGCCTGGACGGCCGGTACCACACCATGGGCACGCACGACTTCCACGTGGCCATGACCGACATGCTGCTCGCCGGCTTCCCCATCGCGGGGGACCCGGGCAACGTCTTCCCGGCCCTGCGCCAGGACCAGGTCGCCATCGGCCTGCCCGCCGCGCCCTGGGCGGGGAACGGCTTCACCACGGTGGCCGAGGTCCACAAGGCCTTCGACTGCCTGGCGAAGGGCGTGAACTGCGGGCCGTACAAGCCGAAGGGCGTCTACCCGGACCTGCGCGGCCTGATGACCTGGTCGATCAACTGGGACACGTACAACGGCCACGAGTTCTCCCGCAGCCACCGGTCCTACCTCGACCGGCTCGGCTGAACGAGCCCCTCGCCGCCGGGAGAGACGGACTCCCGGCGGCGAGGCCCGGCGCCGCACCCGGATCATCACGTACGGTGACGGCTTTGCCGCCCCGCCGCCCAGGCGGAGGCGGTGCGGCGGGGCGGCCCGAACCTGGGAGGCAGGTCTCGTTTCCGTGTCCGGGTGGCTGGCCGCTCGCGACATCCGGCAGGCTAGGGCCCGCCATGGACAACGCAATTCTCACGGGGATCGTCCTCGTCACAGGTGTCGTGCTCGCTCTGGTCGCCCAGTGGAGGGGCTGGCGCCCGTCGCTGCCCGTCATCCTCGCCGTCGGAATCGGCGTCCGGGTGCTCATCATGGCCGTCGCGGCCAGGAGCGACTGGCAGCCGGTCGACTTCGTCAACAGCTTCAAACCCGCCGGCGAGGCGATCCTCAACCGCGAGGACCCCGTCCTCGGCAGCAGGGGCGGCTGGCACTTCCTGCCGACCATCCCGTACGTGTACGGCCTGCTGCTCTGGCTCGGCATCCCGTGGGAGTGGGCGGGGCGCCTGGTCACCGTGATGGCCGACATCGTCCTGATCCCGCTGGTCGGCAAGCTCGCCGGGGGGTCCGCCGCCTCCCTGCGCGCCTTCCAGTACGCCTGCAACCCCCTGGCGATCCTCGTCGCCTCCATCCACGGCCAGGTCGAGCCGGTCGCCCTCGTCTTCGGCGTCGCCGCCTTCGTCGTGGCACGCGGCCCCGGCGCCCCCGACCGCCCGGGCCTGCGCACCGACCCGATCGCCTACGTGCGCCGGAGCGTCGCCGCCCACGGGATCGGCGGCGCCGTACGGCAGGCGGTGCGCCAGGGGCTCACCCCGCGCGAGGGAGACCGGGCCGCGCTGCGCCGGGCGCTGCTCGCGGGCCTGCTGATGGGCCTGGCGCTGTGCGCCAAGAGCTGGCCGATCTGGCTGATCCCCGGCATGCTCCTGCTGCTGCCGACGTTCCGGGCCCGCGCGGTCGCGTTCGTGGCGACCGGCGCGGTCCCGCTCTTCTTCCTGGTCACCCTGCCGGTCTTCGCGGGCACCACGCTGGAGCAGATCCCCGAGGTCATCCGGGTGATCCAGCACATCCGCCCGATCGTCGGGGAGTGGGGCTACAGCGCGATCCTCGTCGACGGCCACTGGACCCTCGACGCCGGCATCGCCACCTTCGGCACCCGGATGACCTACGTCATGCTCGTGGTCGCCGCCTTCCTGTGGCGCCGTGCCGACCCGGTCGACCTCACCACGGCCCTGCTGATCACCTTCATGATCTTCACGCCCCGGCTCGGCGCGCAGTACCTGCTGTGGTTCATGCCGTTCCTCGTCGCCCGCCCGACCCGCTTCGCCTGGCCCGTCATCCTCGGGACCTCCTTCTGGGCGGCGTACGGCTACCTGTACATGACCCAGTTCACCGCCGCCGAATGGTCGGCCCTGCACTCGGTCTGGGCGCAGGCGTCGATCGTGCTGCTCCCCGTCCTGGCCCTGGGCCTGCCCTGGGGGCGCCGCGTCTCGGCCGCCGAGCCCGACGCCCCCGCCCCCGCCCCCGGCTCCGATCCGGACGGGCAGGTCCCGCCCGTCCCGGAACGCGCCTGAGCAGCCCCGTGCCGAACGGCCGCCCGCCGCGCCCCGGCCCCGGGCACGCCGACCCGCGGCACACGCCGCCGTTCGCCCCGGGAGGCGGTGCCGCGGCACGCGGCGGGGCGGGCGGCCGCGGGGCGGGGGACACCGGGCACCGGCGGAGCGGCGGCTGCTAGGTTCCGGAACTGTGACGAACAACGTGGAAGTCCTGCGCTACACCGCTTTCACCCACGACCCGGCGGGCGGCAACCCCGCCGGCATCGTCCTCGACGCCGCCGGGCTCCCGGACGCGCGGATGCGGGCCGTCGCCGCCGAGGTCGGCTACTCCGAGACCGCCTTCCTGACCGAGCGCGACGACGAGGCCCGCGCCTTCCGGGTCCGCTACTTCGCGCCCTCGGCCGAAGTCGACTTCTGCGGGCACGCCACGATCGCCACCGCGGTGGCCCTGGCCGAGCGGCTCGGGACGGGACCGCTGACCTTCCGCACCAACGCGGGCGAGATCGCCGTGGAGACCGGCGTCGACGGCGAGACGCTGCTCGCCACGCTCACCAGCGTGCCCACCCGCTCGGCGTCCGCGCCCGAGGACGCGCTGGACGAGGCGCTCGCCGCGCTGCGCTGGTCCCGCGACGAGCTGGACAGGGCCTTCCCCCCGCACGTCGCCTTCGGCGGGGTCCACCACCTCGTGCTCGCCGCCGCCTCCCGCGCGCGCCTGGCCGACCTGCACTACGACTTCGAGGCGCTGAGAGAGGTCATGACGCGCCGCGGCTGGACGACGGTGAACCTCTTCTGGCGCGAGAACGACCGGCGCTACCACGCGCGCAACCCCTTCCCGGTGGGCGGGGTGGTCGAGGACCCGGCGACCGGGGCCGCGGCCGCCGCCTTCGGCGGCTACCTGCGGGCCCTGGGGACCGAGGTGAAGGAGTTCACCGTCATCCAGGGCGTGGACATGGGGCGGCCCAGCGAGCTGAAGGTCTCGATCGCCGAGGCCGACGGCCGCAGCCGGGTGGGCGGCGGAGCCGTCGCGATGGAGGCCGCCTGATCCCGACGCCCGCCCGCCCCTGCCCGCGCCGCCTCCCGGTCGCGGGGCCGGCGGCGCGCGGCGCTCCGCCGGTCCGGCCGCGGACGTCCGATTCCTGCAAGACGCCGCGGCGGCCGGGCCGTACGGTCGGAGCATGAAGACGCTGACCGACGACGCCCTGGCCGCGGCCAGGCGATATCTGCTGCTCAACGCCCGGCTGATCGACCGGCTCCGGTGCGAGAGCCTGCTCGACGGCGCGCCGCCGGACCGGGTGCTGGCCGTACTGCGGGGCTACCAGAACGCCGACGGCGGGTTCGGCCACGCCCTGGAGCCCGACCTGCGCGGGCCGGACAGCCAGCCCGAGCCCGTCGAGGTGGCGTTCTGGATCCTCGACGAGCTGGACGCCTTCGACGACCCGATGGTGATCCGCGCCTGCGACCACCTGCTGACGGTCACCACCCCGGACGGGGGCGTGCCGTTCGTGCTGCCGAGCGTGCGCACCTCCCCCCGGGCGCCGTGGTGGGAGACCCCCGACGAGCCGCCCGGCTCCCTGATACCGACCGCCTCCATCGCCGCGCTGCTGCACAAGCACCGCGTCGACCACCCGTGGCTCGCCCCGGCCACCGAGTTCACCTGGGCCGCGATCGGCAAGGAGGACAAGCCCACGCCCTACACCGCGCGGGCGATCGTGCACTTCCTGGAGCACGCCCCGGACCGCGACCGCGCCCTCGGCGAGTTCGCCCGGCTCCGCGAGGCGATCCTGGCCACCGTGGCCCTCGACCCGGACACGCCGGGGGAGGTGCACTTCCCGCTCGACTTCGCGCCCGAGCCCATCACGCTGCCGCTCTTCGGGGAGGAGGTGCTGGAGCGGCACCTCGACGCGCTGATCGACCAGCAGGGCGAGGACGGCGGCTGGAGGCCGAACTTCCCGATGTGGACGCCGGTCGTCGCCCACGAGTGGGGCGGCTTCACCACCGTGGCGCGGCTGAGGACCCTCAAGGCCTACGGCCGGCTGACGAGCTGACCCAGGGGGACGCCGGCCAGCCGCCGCACCTCGTTGGACAGGTGCGACTGGTCGGCGTAACCGCTGGCCAGCGCCACCTCGGCCGGCGGGAGCCCGCTCCTGGCCAGCCGCAGCGCCCGCTGGAACCGCACCACCCGCTGCAGCACCTTGGGGCCGTACCCGAAGGCGCGCACGCACCGCCGGTGCAGCTGCCGCTCGCTCAGCCCGAGGTCCCAGGCGACCTGCCCGACGCCCCGCCCGGCCCGCAGCTCCCGGGCGATCGCCGGGGCGGCCGGGTCCGGCCCGGGTGCCGCGCGCAGCCGTACGGCCAGCGCCTCCTGGGCGGTCTCGAGGCTCAGGGGCTCGGCGGCGAGCTCCGGCAGCGTGCCCAGGTCGGCCAGGGGCACCCGCTGGTCGCGCAGGGCCTCGACCGGAACCCCCAGCACCCCGCCCACCGCGCCGGGCCGGAACCGGATCCCGGTGTAGCGGTCACCCGGGGCGAGCCGGACCGGTGCCGGGCCGGTGTCGGGCCCGGCCACCTGGGGGCCCCGGGGACCCCAGACCAGGTCGACGCAGCCGTCCGGCACGACCAGCCCGACACGGGCGGACGTCGCCACGCGCGTCCAGACGCACACGAGCCGCCCGGCCAGGGCCGGGACGGGGGCCTGCTCGCGGTACATGTGCTCAGGGTACGGCCGAGGCCCCGGAGGGAGGGAGGTCCTCCGGCCTCACGCCGGCCCGGCCGGCGGGAGCGGGACGGTCGCGCCCGCCGTCCTGCGGGACCTGCCCGGAGACGATCGCCGCGGCCCACGCGCCCCGGGGGTCGCTGTCGATCAGCAGGGCGCGGACCAGCAGGCTGAGCGGGATGGCCAGGAGCGCGCCCAAAGGTCCGAGCACGAACGCCCAGACGATGAGGGACAGGAACGTCACGGTCGTGGACAGGCCGACCGCGTCGCCGAGGAATTTGGGCTGGACGAGTGACTGGACCACGAAGTTGATCGCGATGTAGGCGGCGATCACGAAGACCATCGTCTCGAACCCTCCCTCCAGCAGGCCGAGCAGGGCGGGCGGGATGAGGCCGATGACGAAGCCGATGTTCGGGATGTAGTTCGTGATCAGGGCGAGCACCCCCCACAGGAGGGGGAGCGGGACACCCAGGAACCAGAGCGCGGCGGCGTCCAGCACGGCGCAGATGATGCCGAAGACGGTGGAGACGACCAGGTAGCGGCGGGTCTTGTGGGCGAAGTCGTCCAGCGCGGCGGCCAGCGCAGGCCGGGAGCCGCCGCCCCAGGCCAGGGCCCGGGAGAAGGACTGGGCGTCCAGGCACATGGCGAGCAGCAGGATCACGATGAAGACCAGGCTGGAGAAGACGTCGAGCAGTCCCGTGGCGAACCCTTGGACGAAGGTGAAGACCTTGCCGGGGTCGAAGGAGCTGAGCGCCTGGTCGATCTGCTCGTTGCCGATGCCCATCCGGGCGGCGAAGTCCTGCGCCTGCTTGACGAGTTCGCCGAACTGGTCGCTGTAGGCCGGAGCGAGACCCGCCAGCTGCGCGACGGAGATCGTCATGATCGCCACCATGCCGAGCAGCACGGACAGCACGATGGCCAGGGGGACCGCGATCAGCAGCCACCCGGGGGCGCCGTGCCTGCCGAGCCAGGTCCGGACCGGGGAGACGGCGATGACGAGCACCAGTGCCAGGAGCATGGGGCCGAGGATGGAGCCGACCTCCCTGGCCCCGGCGAGCGTGATCACGGCCGCCGCCGTGCACAGCAGGATGCCCAGGGCCCGGGGGATGCCTCGTTGGTCTGTCACGTCTGCCTATCTACCCAGTGGGCGAAAAGCACGTCCCTGTCGGGGGCCGCGACTGATTTGACGCTCCCGGCGGGCCTACATATAGTTCACAGGCCCGAGGGGGGTCGGCGGAGACCGCCGAAGACCCCGGGACCCCTCCGACTCGCACCTGCTCGGTGAGGCTTCATGTCTCGACGAGATTCGGCTGGACAAGAGCCGAATGTCAGGGTAAGTTAGAAGGGTTGCTCCGGAGACGGAGCGGTTCCGGTCGGACCGGGACCGTGCGAAACGGGACGATTTGCCCCGGATCGGCACGGACCGGTAAGATGGAACACCGAAACGAACGAAACGCCCCGCGAGCGGCGGGCCGCCTGGCCGGCCGGGAGCGGTGGACG